>NZ_JACOFQ010000049.1:0-43132 GCF_019455395.1 Bradyrhizobium sp. BR 10261 | reverse complement strand
CGATCTCCATCAGGATCTCGATGGTCCTGACAGCATCGAGCGGGCCGCTCAGCATGTCCCCGAGATTGACGATGTCGGTGATTCCAAGCGCGCGAATGTCTGAGAGCACCGCCTCCAGCGCGAGATAGTTTCCGTGGACGTCGGCAATCGCGGCAAAACGCATGTGGGTCACCGTAGCCCGGATGGAGCGAAGCGCAATCCGGGACTCTAACTGCTTGGCGAAATGTCCCGGATTGCGCTTCGCTCCATCCGGGCTACGTGGCTCTCATGCAGGAGGCGTGCCGTTGAGCCCGAGCACGTGGCCGGCGAGATAGAGCGAGCCCGTGATCAGGATACGCGGCGGCACCTCGCAGGCGAGCTTCGCCAGGGAACGCAGGGCGGCCTCGACGCCGGGGGCGATCTCGACGCGCATGCCGAGGCTGCGGACGGCGTCCGCGAGATGGTCGACCGGCATCGCATTCTCCGTATCAGGGATCGGCACCGCGATGATGTGACGGGTGAGCCCGGCGAAATTCGCCAGAAACGCCTTCGCGTCCTTGTTCGCCATCATGCCCGCGATGACGACGAGCGGCCGCGACACGCGTTCTTCGAGATCTCCGAGCGCGGCGGCGGTGACGCGGCCGCCGTCGGCATTGTGGCCGCCGTCGAGCCAGATCTCGCTGCCTTGCGGCCCGAGAGCGAGCAGCTCGCCCGAGGTGAGCCGTTGCATTCGTGCCGGCCACTCGGCACCGACGATGCCGGCCTCGAATGCCGCCTGGTTGACCTTGAAGGTCGCAATCGCGCGCAGCGTCGCAATGGCAAGGCCGGCATTGTCAAACTGATGACGGCCGAACAAGCGCGGCGCGGCGAGATCCATCAGGCCACGCTCGTCGGAATAGACCAGGCGCCCATGCTCGACATTGACGTGCCAGCTTTCGTTCGCGGCAAACAGCGGCGCGCGCATCTGCCTGGCCTGCGCCTCGATCACAGCCATCGCTTCGCCCGTCTGCTCGGCGCAAATCACCGGCACGCCGCGCTTGATGATGGCGGCCTTCTCGGCGGCGATCGACGCCAGCGTCGACCCCAGGAAATCCATGTGGTCCATGCTGACAGGCGTGATCACGCAGGCAGCGGGCGTATCGACCACGTTGGTCGAATCGAGCCGGCCGCCCAGGCCGACTTCGAGCAGCACCGCATCGGCAGGATTTTGCGCGAACAGCAGGAATGCCGCGGCGGTCTTCAGCTCGAAGACCGTCGCGGGCTCGCCGGCATTGACGCGCTCCACCTGTTCCAGCGCAGCAAGCAATTCGTCGTCGGTGACGAGCACGCCGCCGCCGAGGCGGCCAAGGCGGAAACATTCGTTGATGCGGACGAGATAGGGCGAGGTGTAGGCGTGGACGCGCAGGCTAGCTGCCTCCAGCGTCGCGCGCAGGTAGGCCACCGTCGAGCCTTTGCCGTTGGTGCCGGCAACATGGATCACCGGCGGCAGCTTGCGTTCGGGATGATCGAGCCGCTCGAGCAGACGGTGCATCCGCTCGAGCCCGAGATCGATGCGCTTCCGATGCAGGGCCGACAGCCGCCCGATCAATGCATCGAGCGACGCTTTTGTGCTGTCAGGGGACGCGTTCACGCGTGGGGTGCGGCAGGCGCCGTCTCAGCGGCCGATACGATCTGCGCCGGGCTAGCGACGGGCTGCGTCGGCTTGGACACGTTCTCCTGCGCGGGCGCCTTGGTCAGCAGGCGGCACAGCCGCGCCAGGGTCGGACGCAGCTCATGGCGATGCACGACCATGTCGACCATGCCGTGCTCTTTCAGATATTCGGCGCGCTGGAAACCTTCCGGCAGCTTTTCGCGAATGGTCTGCTCGATCACGCGCGCGCCGGCAAAGCCGATCAGCGCGCCGGGCTCGGCGATCTGGACGTCGCCGAGCATCGCGTAGGACGCGGTGACCCCGCCGGTGGTCGGATTGGTCAGCACCACGATGTAGGGCAGCTTGGCTTCGCGCAGCATCTGCACCGCGACGGTGGTGCGCGGCATCTGCATCAGCGACAAGATGCCCTCCTGCATGCGCGCGCCGCCGGATGCGGCGAAGACGATGAAGGGCGACTTCTTCTCGACCGCAAGCTCGAGCCCGCGGACGATGGCTTCGCCCGCGGCCATGCCGAGCGAGCCGCCCATGAAATCGAAATCCTGCACGGCGACGACGACGCCGGCCCCTTCGAGCTTGCCGTAGCCGACCTTGATCGCATCGTTCAGATTGGTGCGCGCCCGCGCATCCTTGATGCGGTCGACATACTTCTTCTCGTCGCGGAACTTGAGGGGATCGGCCGTCACCTCGGGCAGGGCGACGTCGAACCAAGTCTCGTTGTCGAAGATCGACTTCAGCCGCGCGACCGCGCCCATGCGCATGTGGTAGTTCGAGCCGGGGATGACGAACTGGTTGGCCTCGACGTCCTTGTAGAACACGAGCTGTCCGGAATCCGGGCACTTGATCCAGAGATTCTCCGGCGTCTCCCGCCGCAGCATGTTGCGGATCTTCGGCCGGACCACATTGGTAAGCCAGTTCATGGTTTGCTCCGATGTGCGATCCCGCTGGGAATCGCCTGAAAGGATATATGGCGGCCGGGCCGTTGCCCGACAAGCTGCCGTGTCATCCACCGCAAAAGTGGAATTATGGCCTATTCGGCCGCTTGTTTGGCGCCCTTGACGCCCTGGGCCAGGGCCGCGGTCAGCTCGGCCACGGCGTTGACGGTTTTGGCGGTCGCGCGGCCCTCGGCATCGAGGCTGTTCTTGAGCGCGTCGACCAAGGCAGTGCCGACCACCGAACCATCGGCCTTCTCGGCGATGGCGCGCGCCGCCTCCGGCGTCCGGATGCCAAAACCGACGCAGATCGGCAAGCCGGTATGCCGCTTGATGCGCGCGACGGCGTCTCCGACGACATTTGCGTCCGCCGCCGCCGCACCGGTGATGCCGGCGATCGAGACGTAATAGACAAAGCCTGACGTGTTCGCGAGCACCGCGGGCAGGCGCTTGTCGTCGGTGGTCGGGGTCGCCAGGCGAATGAAGTTCAGGCCCGCCTTCAGGGCGGGAATGCAGAGCTCGTCGTCCTCCTCCGGCGGCAGATCGACGATGATGAGGCCGTCGACGCCTGATGTCTTGGCATCCGCCAGGAACCTGTCGACGCCGTAAATGTAGATCGGATTGTAATAGCCCATCAGCACCAGCGGCGTGATGTTGTCGTCCTTGCGGAAGTCCCGCACCAGCTCCAGCGTCTTCTTCAAGGTCATGCCGACCTTGAGCGCGCGCAGACCTGCCGCCTGAATCGAGGGACCATCCGCCATTGGATCGGTGAAGGGAATGCCGAGCTCGATGATTTCGGCGCCGGCCTTGGGCAGCGCCTTGACGATCTCGAGCGACGTCGTGGGGTCGGGATCGCCGGCCATCACATAGGTGACAAAGGCCGAGCGGCCCTGCTTCTTCAGCTCGGCAAAACGGGTGTCGATACGCGTGGTCACTTGCTCTTGCCCTTCAGGATGTCGCCGACCTGCGGGACGTCCTTGTCGCCGCGGCCGGAGAGATTGACGACCATCAGGTGGTCTTTCGGCCGCTTCGGCGCGAGCTCCATCACCTTGGCGATGGCGTGGGCGGGCTCGAGCGCGGGGATGATGCCTTCGAGCTTGGAGAGCAGCTGGAACGCGGCAAGCGCTTCGTCATCGGTCGCGGAGAGATAATTGACGCGGCCGACCTCGTGCAGCCAGGAATGCTCGGGGCCGATGCCGGGATAGTCGAGGCCGGCCGAGATCGAATGCGCGTCCTGGATCTGGCCGTCGGCATCCATCAGAAGATAAGTGCGGTTGCCATGGAGCACGCCGGGGCGGCCGCCCGCGATCGAGGCCGCATGCAATTGCGTGAGGCCGTGGCCTGCGGCTTCGACGCCGAAGATCTCGACGCTGGGATCGTCGAGGAACGGATGGAACAGGCCCATTGCATTGGAGCCGCCGCCGATGCAGGCAACCAGCGAATCCGGCAGGCGTCCCTCGACCTCCTGCATCTGCGTCTTGGTCTCGACACCGATGATCGACTGGAAGTCGCGCACCAGCGTCGGATAGGGATGCGGGCCCGCCACCGTGCCGATGCAATAGAAGGTGTTGTGCACGTTGGTGACCCAATCGCGCAGCGCCTCGTTCATGGCGTCCTTCAGCGTGCGCGTGCCCGACTGCACCGGGAACACCTTTGCGCCCAGCATCTCCATGCGGATCACGTTGGGCTGCTGCCGCTCGACGTCGACGGCGCCCATATAGACGACGCATTCGAGGCCAAAGCGCGCGCACAGCGTCGCGGTGGCGACACCGTGCTGGCCGGCGCCGGTCTCGGCGATGATGCGCTTCTTGCCCATGCGCCGCGCCAGCATGATCTGGCCGAGCACGTTGTTCACCTTGTGCGATCCGGTGTGGTTGAGCTCTTCGCGCTTGAGGTAGATTTTCGCACCGCCGAGATGTTCGGTGAGACGCTCGGCAAAATACAACGGCGAGGGCCGGCCGACATAGTTCTTGAGATAGCCGTTCATCTCGGCCTGGAAGGCCGGATCGGCCTTGGCCGCGGTGTAGGCCTTCTCCAGATCGAGGATCAGCGGCATCAGGGTTTCGGCGACGAAGCGTCCGCCGAAAATGCCGAAATGGCCGCGCTCGTCGGGCCCGCTGCGATAGGAATTTGGTTTGGCGATGGTCATCGAACGCTCAACTCTTGAGTGGCGCGCGCGGCGCGAATGAAGGCCTTGATCATTTCAGGATCTTTCACGCCTGGAGCGCTCTCGACGCCGGAGGACACGTCGACGCCGCCGGCGCCGGTGACGCGCAGGGCTTCGACAACATTGTCGGCGTGGAGCCCGCCCGAGACCATGTAGGGCAGCTTGAGATCGAGATTTTCGAGCAGGTGCCAGTCGAAGGGCTCCCCCAGGCCACCGGGGCGGGTCGCATCCTTCGGCGCACGGGCGTCGAACAGGATGCGGTCGGCGATTGCGGCATAACCTGGCAGCACCGCCAGATCGGCCGCGGCCGCGACCGGCACCGCCTTCATGACCGGGCGGCCGAACTTCTGCTTGATGTCACGCAAGCGCGCCACGCTCTCCTGGCCGTGGAGCTGGAAGATGTCAGGCGACAGCGCGTCCATGATGTTGTCGAGCGTGGCATCGTCGGCATCGACCGTGAGCGCCACTTTCAGCGCGCGCTTTTTCACCTGCCGGCCGAGATCGCGTCCCGTCTCCAGGGAGACGTGCCGCGGCGAGGGCGGAAAGAACACAAACCCCACCATGTCGGCGCCCGCGTCGAGCGCCGTTTGAAGCGTCTCGCGCGTGGACAGGCCGCAGATCTTGACGAGCAGGGACATGGTCTCAAAGCAGATGGAGGCCGCAAGCGGCGGCCGGGAAACGGGCTTTTCGGTTCGGGCCGCTTCTACAACGTCGCGCGCTGCTTGTCTCGCCCGATAGGCCCGTAAAGGCCCACTCCTGAGGGCGCCGGGAGGCGCTGGGCCTCGGGCTTGGCTGCGGCCGCCTGAGCCCGCAGCCCGGCCAATTCGCCCCGCGCGGCCCGGGCATCCGCCTCATGCCGGCGTGCGGCGCGGCGCCAGTGCCGCTGGCCGAACCAGACCGCGCAGCCGCCGACCACGACGCCCAAGGCAGCCGTCAGGACCAGCAGCAGGAACAACGGAATGTCGCGCGACAGCGCCGGATCCTTCGCCATGAAGGGATCGAAGGAGACGGTGACCTCGTGCCGGTTGGCGGCCGCAAAGGTCACCAGGATCAGGACCAGCGGAGTCACGAACAGCCAGGTCAGAAACTTTCGCATCGCGTGTCGCTCGCCTTGAATCACCTGCCGCCGCATCAAACGGCGGTTCGGCTAAGCCCGGACGACAGACCTAATCGGGCGCGCCCGGATCGGGATGGTCGCGGTTAAGCCGCTCGCGCATTTCCTTGCCGGTCTTGAAGAACGGAACGCTCTTCTGATCGACGGGGACATGGGCGCCGGTGCGCGGATTGCGGCCGGCGCGGGCGGGGCGATGCTTGACCGAGAAAGCGCCGAAGCCGCGCAGCTCGACGCGGTCACCGCGCGCGAGTGCCGCTACGATCTCTTCGAGAATCGCATTCACAATGTTCTCGACATCCCGCTGGTACAGATGCGGGTTGTGCTCGGCGATACGCTGAACAAGTTCGGATTTGATCATCGAGAGATAGGACCCGGAAGCGTGCGGATGACCATTTCCGTGAAAATGCCTTGATCTGTCAAGACGCTAAATGAAGGCTGGGCGTCGTGAAAGTGCGTGACATTTGCCGAAAAAGCGGGCTGCAAATCCACCCGCCAGACGGGAAAAGGGGCTGGAGCTCGCGCGGTTCCGTCAGTTTCAGCTCAATTCGATGCGGCCGGCTGCCACAGCGCCAGCAATCCATCCAGCCCGGCACGATCAACCGCCTGCACGACGCCAGTTTGCTCGATTTGATGCGCAATCGCGCTGAATCCAAGCGCTTCCAGGGTCACTGAGGCCGCCGTCTTGAAGAGGGTCAGGTCGCCAAAGCGCGGCTCGAGCTTGTAATCGCGCACGGAAAGACCCTTCTTGACGCCCTTCTGTTCCTCCAGCCAGGTCACCGCGGTCTTCTCGTCGCCGAGCTGATCAATCAGCTTGAGATCGATCGCCTGGCGGCCAGTGAAGACACGGCCATCGACGACTTTTTCGAGCTGCGTGTCATCCATGCCACGGCGCTGCTTCACCAGATCCTTGAACCAGGCATAGGAATCCTTCACCAGCGCATCCAGAGCGGCGCGCGCTTCCGGGCTGGTCGGCTCAAAGCCGTTGGGCGCGGCCTTGAGCGGCGTGGATTTTACCTCCTCGACCTTGACGCCGATGGTCTTCAGGAGCTCGGTGACGTTGGGGAACTGGAACAGCACGCCGATCGAGCCGACCAGCGAGCTCTGCTGGGCGATGATGTGGTCGCTCGCGATCGCGGTGATGTAGCCGCCGGAGGCCGCAAGGCCCTCGACCACCACGACCAGCGGCTTCTTCGCCTTCAGGCGCATCAAGGAATCATAGAGCTGCTCGGAGCCGGCGGTGGTGCCGCCGGGCGAGTTGACGTGAACGATCACGGCGGCGGCCTGCGAATTCTCCAGCCGCTCCAGCGCCCGCGTGCGCTCGGCATCGCTGCGGATCAGGCCCTCGATCTGCACACGCGCGATGGAGCCGGCGGAGACGAAGCTGCCGCGCGCGCCGGGCGTTGCGATCAGCGCAAAGCCCGCGATCGCGGCGATCGCGATCAGCGCGGCCATCACGCGCCAGAACGTCAGCTTGCGGCGGATCCTGCGGCGATCGACGATGATGTCCGAATCGAGCGACATCGAGATATCTCCAAATGAAAGGCCGCTGGCGTCGTGCGGTCACAACGTGACCCTCAGCTCGTCTGGATACATCAATTGCGGCGCAATTTGAAGAAAACAAGGCCTCTTGATGCGAGCCGAGAGCGTCATCGAACATTCGCTGTCGTCCCGGCCACGGCCGGGACGACGATAGCAACAAAAAAGCCCCGGCCGGAGCCGGGGCTTTGATGTCAGCGAAACCAAGGTTTTCGCTTACTTGCTGTCGCGGTTCTTGAGCGCGGTCCCCAGGATGTCGCCGAGCGTCGCACCCGAATCCGAGGAGCCGTACTGCGCGATGGCTTCCTTCTCTTCGGCGACTTCGAGCGCCTTGATCGACACCTGGACCTTGCGGGCCTTCTTGTCGAACTGGATCACGCGGGCATCGACCTTCTCGCCGACCGCGAAGCGTTCGGCGCGCTGGTCGTTGCGGTCACGCGCGAGCTCCGAGCGCTTGATGAAGGTCGAGAAGTCGGTCCCGGCGATCTTCACCTCGATACCGCTCTCCTTCACTTCGAGCACTTCGCAGGTCACGACCGCGCCCTTCTTGACATCGCCCGGCTCGGCGAAGGGGTCGCCTTCGAGCTGCTTGATGCCGAGCGAGATGCGCTCCTTCTCGACGTCCACATCGAGCACCACGGCCTTCACCATGTCGCCCTTCTTGTAGTTGTCGATCACCTGCTCGCCCGGAAGCTTCCAGTCGAGGTCGGAGAGGTGGACCATGCCGTCGACGTCGCCCTCGAGGCCCAGGAACAGACCGAACTCGGTCTTGTTCTTGACCTCGCCCTCGACCACCGAACCGGTCGGATGACCTTCGACGAAGACCTCCCACGGGTTGCGCATGGTCTGCTTGAGGCCGAGCGAGATGCGGCGCTTGACGGAATCCACTTCCAGCACCTGCACGTCGACTTCCTGCGAGGTCGACACGATCTTGCCGGGGTGCATGTTCTTCTTGGTCCACGACATCTCGGAGACGTGGATCAGGCCTTCGATGCCCGGCTCGAGCTCGACGAACGCACCGTAGTCGGTGATGTTGGTGACGCGGCCGGTGAAGCGGGCACCCAGCGGGTACTTGGCTTCGATGCCCTGCCACGGATCGTCAAGCAGCTGCTTCATGCCCAGCGAGATGCGGTGCGTCTCGTGGTTGATCTTGATGATCTTGACCTTCACGGTCTGGCCGATCGAGAGCACCTCGGTCGGGTGGTTGACGCGGCGCCACGCGATGTCGGTGACATGCAGCAGGCCGTCGATGCCGCCGAGATCAACGAACGCACCATAATCGGTGATGTTCTTGACCACGCCGTCGATGACCTGACCCTCTTCGAGGTTCTGCACCAGCTCCTGACGCTGCTCGGCGCGGGTCTCTTCGAGCACCGTGCGGCGGGAGACGACGATGTTGCCGCGACGGCGGTCCATCTTGAGGATCTGGAACGGCTGCGCGTTGTTCATCAGCGGCGCAACGTCGCGGATCGGACGGATGTCGACCTGCGAACGCGGGAGGAAGGCAACGGCACCGTCGAGGTCAACGGTGAAGCCACCCTTGACCTGGTTGAAGATGACGCCCGTGACCTTCTCGTTGTTCTGGAACGCCTTCTCCAGCTTGCCCCAGCTCTCTTCGCGGCGCGCCTTGTCGCGCGACAGCACGGCCTCGCCGAGGGCGTTCTCGATGCGATCGAGGAACACTTCCACCTCGTCGCCAACCTTGATTTCGCTGTCACGGCCGGGGCCGGAAAATTCGCGCAGCGCAACGCGGCCTTCGGTCTTCAGGCCGACGTCGATGACGGCCATGTCCTTTTCAATTGCAACCACCTTGCCCTTGACGACCGAGCTCTCCTGCAGGTTGCCACCCGCGAAGGACTCGTCGAGCATCGCGGCGAAATCGTCACGCGACGGGCTATAGGTATCAGCGGAAGTCGAAGCCATTTGTTCTCCAGTTGCGGATGTCTTGCCGGCCGTTGGATTCATGGGCGTATCGCGCGCGCAGTGTCGGAAGGCCCGCAAGACCTTCGAGCGACCGTTCGCTGCTCCGGCCTGAAGCCGAAACAGCGGAAACGGGCCGGCAGAGGCCCGCGCGTTCGATACGTGGAATCGTTGTGTCCGGAGCCTGGATCGCGTCGATCCCCAAACAGGGACCGAGAGTATCGACCTCAAAGAGCGGGAGCGGGCACTTCCTCCAATGACGGCTGCGGCTTAGCCCCGCGACCGGCCCGCTCGGACGGCCTCGATAATGTCGATGGCGGCCCGGACGCCGCCTTCTATATCCAGTTGGGAGTTATCTAGCAAGTAAGCATCCAGGGCCGGTTTTAAAGGCGCAATCGGCCGGTTCTTGTCCCGTTCGTCGCGCCGGATGATGTCGGCGAGCACGGCCGCCTCGTCCGCTTCCTCGCCCCGCGCCCTGGCCTCCATGGTGCGCCGGCGAGCGCGGACCCTGGGGTCGGCCACGACAAAGATTTTCACATCGGCATGGGGGCAGATCACGGTTCCAATGTCCCTTCCGTCCAGCACGGCCCCGGGCGGGTCGGCGGCGAATTGCCGCTGGAAATTGACCAGGACCTCACGGACTTTGGGGATCGCCGAGACGATCGAGGCGCCCTCACCGGCCTCCTGGGTCTTCAGGGCGGGATTGCCGAACTTTTCGGGATCGAGTTCCAGGGCGGCTTGCACCGCCGCGGCCTCGTCGTGGAGATCGTTGCCGGACTGCATCAGGGCATAGGCCACCGCGCGGTAGATCACGCCGGTATCGAGGTGACGATAACCATAGTGATGGGCGAGGCGCTTGCCGAGCGTGCCTTTGCCCGAGGCCGCGGGACCATCGATGGCGATAATCATGAGAACTCGGCCCCAAGCGAGCGCATCATTGGGATGAAGTCAGGGAAACTGGTGGCGATGAAGGCGGTGTCGTCGACGATCACCGGCTGGTCGGAGGCGCAGCCCATCACCAGCGCGGACATCGCGATGCGGTGATCCATATGGGTGGCGACAGTCCCGCCGCCGGGCACATGGCCGCGACCCTCGACGATCAGGTCGTCGCCGGAGACCTCGACCTTGACGCCGTTGACGCGGAGCATCGCGGCGGTGGCCTCGAGCCGGTCGGATTCCTTGACACGCAGCTCCTGCAGGCCCCGCATGATGGTGGCGCCTTCGGCAAACGACGCCGCCACGGCCAGCACCAGATATTCGTCGATCATCGAGGGCGCGCGCTCCGGCGGCACCTCGACGCCGCGCAGCTTTGAGGCGCGCACGCGCAGGCGTGCCATCGGCTCGCCGGCATCACCGCGCATTTCGCTTTCCTCGATCGACGCGCCCATTTCACGCAGCGTCGTGAACAGGCCGGTGCGCAGCGGATTGGTCATCACGTCGGACAGAACGATGTCGGAGCCTTCGACGATCAGTGCCGCGACGACAGGGAAAGCTGCAGACGAGGGATCGGCGGGCACGATGACGGTCGCGCCATGCAGCTCGGGCTGGCCGACCAGCGTGATGCGGCGGCCGTGAGCTCCCTCGGCGACCGAGGTGATGTCGGCGCCGAAATGCTTCAGCATCAGCTCGGTGTGGTCGCGGCTGGCCTCGCTCTCGATCACGGTGGTGGTGCCCGGCGCGGCGAGGCCGGCCAGCAGCACTGCCGACTTGATCTGAGCGGAGGCGACCGGGGTCTTGTAGGTGATCGGCAGCGGATGGCGCGCGCCCTGGATGGTCAGGGGCAGGCGGCCGCCCTCGCCGCCAGAGACGACCTTGGCGCCCATCTTTTCGAGCGGATCGAGGATCCGGCGCATCGGGCGGCTGCGCAGCGAGGCATCGCCGTCGAAGTCAGCCGAGATCGGGCAGCCGGCAACGGCGCCCATGACCAGCCGGCAACCGGTGCCGGAGTTGCCGAAATCCAGCGCCGCCTTGGGCTGGGCAAAGCCGCCGACACCCACGCCATTCACTTTCCAGGCGAAATCGCCGGTGCGCTCGACCTTCGCGCCGAGGGCCTGCATGGACTTGGCGGTGTTGAGGACGTCCTCGCCCTCGAGCAGGCCCGTAATGCGGGTCTCTCCGACGGCCAGCGCGCCCAGGATGAGGGCACGGTGGGAGATCGACTTGTCCCCGGGTACCCGTACTTTTCCGGTCAGGGGACCGCTTGGGCTCGACTTCAGGGGTGTCGGCTTGTCGGAATGGGTCAAGATTGTGTCCTTGGATGCGCCTCGGAGGCTGGCGGGCACCTACCACATGGCCCCCCCGCCGTCACGAGCATGTCTTTCTCCCGTAATGCGCTATTGACAGCGGGCCGCCAACTAGCCAAGTGAAACACCGCTTTTCAGACATCCCAGGATTCCTCTGCCGTGGCCAAGTCCGAACTCGGAACCAAACGTATTTGCCCGACCACGGGCAAGAAGTTCTATGACCTCAACAAGAATCCGGTGATCTCGCCTTATACCGGCGAGGTTGTGCCGATCGCGCCCGTGGCGCCGGCCCGCGGCACCCGCGGGGCCGAGGCGCGCCACGCTGCAGCTGCGGACACCGCGCCGGAGCCGGCCGAGAACGAAGAGTTGGTTTCGCTCGAGGAGGCCGATGCCGAGGAGAACACCGGCAAGGTCAAGGCCGTCGTGCCCGAATCCGAGGACGATATCGAGGTCGACGAGACCCTCGACGACGACGATGACGATGATTCGACCTTCATTGCCGACGAAGAAGAGGGCGATGAGGACGTGACCGACATCATTGGTGATGTCGGAGGCGATGAAGAGACTTGAGATCAGTCCCGATCTGTGAAAAAGGGTGCACCGCGCGAGTCGGAAGGCTCGCCGGTCGGGAGTGATCCCCCAGGATCATCCCAAGGGTTAAGGGGCCATAGCTCAGCTGGGAGAGCGCTTGCATGGCATGCAAGAGGTCGGCGGTTCGATCCCGCCTGGCTCCACCAGCCTTCGCGAGCTTCGGCTCGGCAAGCCTGAGGAAGTCCCTCGTAGCGAAGTGAGCGAAGGCGGCGCGCCTGGCAAAACACAATGCCGGCGAGGTGCCGCACACGTCAAAATACGGCCCTTGGCGAATTCGCACGTATTTCGCTTTCGACGACGCCGCACGAGCTGCCGCATTCGAGCGATATCTGAAGTCAGGCTCTGGTCGCGCATTCGCCAAGAAGCATTTCTGATCTGCGCGTTCGGGGCCTACTCCCCGATCACCGCATTCAACCGATCCCTCAGCGCGACAATCTCGTCTTTCATCGCGACCAGCTCCGACACCGTGCAATCCGACGCCGCGAGGATCGATTGCGGCACGCTGCGCGCTTTCTCCTTCAGCGCATGCCCCTGCGGGGTCAGGGCGATCAAGACCTGACGCTCGTCCTCGCTCGAGCGCGTGCGCTTGACGAGGTGCGCGGCCTCGAGCCGCTTCAGGAGCGGCGTCAGCGTGCCTGAATCCAGAAACAGCTTTTCGCCGATATCCTTCACCGGCACGTCATCGCGCTCCCACAGCACCAGCATGACAAGATATTGCGGATAGGTCAGGCCGAGCCGGTCCAGCAGCGGCTTGTAGACGCGGTTGAAGGCGTGCGCGGCCGAATAGACCGCGAAGCAGATCTGGTTGTCGAGGCGTTGCGGATCGAGGGTCGATAATTTGCGGGCCATAGAGAATCTCTTGAGACTGGCCCGCATTGTGGGACCGGGCGGGCCTACATTCAATTGCGAACAATTAAATGTGAGGCTTGCGGATTTCAATTGCGCGCAATCTAATTGTTTGCAATACAGAGCGCACCCCAACCGAAGCCCCTAAGGGAGACGACAATGTCCGTGAACGTCCTTTACAAGACCAGCGCAAAAGCCACCGGCGGCCGCGACGGCCATGCCGCGACCCTCGACGGCGCGCTCGACGTCAAGCTGACCACGCCGAAGGAGCTCGGCGGCGGCGGCGGCGCCGGCAACAATCCCGAGCAGCTGTTTGCGGCCGGCTATGCCGCCTGCTTCATCGGCGCGATGAAGTTCGTGGCCTCGCAGGGCGGCCCGAAGGTTCCCGCCGACGCCTCCGTGACCTCGACCGTGGGCATCGGCCCGCGCTCGGCCGGCGGTTTCGGCCTCGACATTGATCTCGCCGTCTCGCTGCCGGGCCTGTCCCGCGCGGACGCCGAAGCGCTGGTCGAGAAGGCGCACCAGGTGTGCCCCTACTCCAACGCAACGCGCGGCAATGTCGACGTTCGCTTGACGGTCGTCTGATCCCGACGGTGAAATGGCTGGCCCGGGATCCCTCTCAGGCCGGCCGCTTCCGCGAGATTTCCCACGCTGCGGGATTGCGCGGCGACGCATACGCCCCCACGCGACAAGCCATTGCTGGCGCGTTCGAACCTCGCTAGGCCTGTGATCAATATCGACACAGGGGAAGCAAGGCATGACTGACACCGCCACAGGCGCAATGAGCGGACTGCGCGTCATCGATCTCACGCGCGTGCTTGGCGGCCCCTATTGCACCCAGATCCTCGCCGACCACGGCGCCGACGTGATCAAGGTCGAGCCGCCCGCGGGCGACGAGGTGCGCGATTGGGGCCCTCCCTTCCACGAGGACGATGCGGCCTATTTCATCGGCATCAACAGAAACAAGCGCTCGATCGGCCTCGATCTCGCTTCCGAAGGCGGCCGCGTCGTGCTGCTGAAGATGCTGGAGACGGCCGACGTCCTGATCGAGAATTTCAAGCCGGGCACGCTGGAGAAATGGGGCATCGGCAACGATGTGCTCGCCCAGAAATTTCCGCGCCTCGTGCATTGCCGGATCTGCGGCTTCGGCGCCGACGGCCCGCGCGGCGGCAACCCCGGCTATGACGCCATCATCCAGGCCATGACCGGCATGATCGCCGCGACCGGATCGCCCGAGAGCGGCCCGATGCGGATCGGCGTGCCCTTGGTCGACATCACCACAGGCCTTTACGCCGCGATCGGCATCCTGATGGCGCTGTCCGAGCGGCAACGCTCCGGCAAGGGCCAGTTCCTGGAGACGACGCTGTACGAGACCGGCCTTGCCATCATGCATCCGCACACCGCGAATTATTTCATGCATGGCAAGCCGCCGTCGCTGACCGGCAACGAGCACCCGAACCTCGTGCCCTACGCGATCTTCCCGACCAAGACCGACAACATCTTCATCGGCGTCGGCAATGACGGCACCTTCCGCAAGCTCGCCAAGGAGATCGGCAAGCCCGAGCTCGGCACCGACCCGCGCTTTGCCCGCAACAAGGACCGCATCGCCAATCGCGAGGCGCTGCGCGCCGAGCTCGCCGCGGTGTTCAGCCAGCACGAGGCCGAGCCGCTGTGCAATCGCCTGCTCGCCGCGGGCCTGCCCGCAGGCCCCGTGCAGAAGATCGACCAGGCGCTGACCAATCCGCACACCGTCGCTCGCGGCGATGTCATCGAGAAGGACTGGTACAAGGGCGTGGCTTCGCCGATCCGGCTTGATCGCAGCAAGCCGAGCCTGCGCCGGCTGCCGCCGAAATTCAGCCAGCACTCCCAGGAGGTGCTGGGCGAGTTCGGCTACTCAAGGTCGGAGATCGACGCGATGGTCGAGAGCGGCGTGGTCTGCGGGCCCGAGCGCAGGCGCTAGAGCCCGCATCCTAGGTGCTCTCCCTCCCCCGCTTGCGGGGCGCGACGAGCCTCGCTCGCGCTGAGAGGGTTGGGGAGAGGGTGTCTCAACAACGGGACAATCCCCCAGAGGAGAAAGCCCTCACCCGCGCTTCGCGCGACCTCTCCCGCAAGCGGGAGAGGTTTTCGAATCCGCGGCCCGATCGTCAGCCTCACATCACCAATGCCGCAGTGCGGCGCGAGCATTGGTGTGCACCGCGAACGCCGGCCGTTGCGCGGCGCGTTCGCCTATTTGACGACTTCCCTTTTCCGGCGCTTGCCGCTTTCGTTTCGGCCGCTTACACAGTCATGTGAACGTCATATGGCGCTGCTAGCGCAAGCGCTTCTTTATTGACGGCTGAGGGAGGTTTCTTGATGGCTCTTCGATTTTTTGGGGCGGCTGCCGCTGTCGCAATTGCAGTCGGCATGACGGCTTCGCCGGCGCTGGCCGTGACTGAAATCCAGTGGTGGCACGCGATGACCGGCGCGAACAACGACGTCATCGTCAAGCTCGCCAACGACTTCAACGCGGCGCAGAGCGACTACAAGGTCATTCCGACCTACAAGGGCAGCTATCCCGACACCATGAACGCCGGCATCGCCGCGTTCCGCGCCGGCAATGCGCCGCATATCATGCAAGTGTTCGAGGTCGGCACCGCGACCATGATGGCCGCGACCGGCGCCGTGAAGCCGGTCTACAAGCTGATGGCCGACGCCGGCGAGAAGTTCGATCCGAAGGCCTATCTGTCCGCGATCACCGGCTACTACTCGACCTCGAAGGGCGAGATGCTGTCCTTCCCGTTCAACTCGTCGTCCACAGTCATGTGGGTCAATCTCGACGAGCTGAAGAAGGTCAATGCCGAGATCCCGAAGACCTGGCCCGAAGTGTTCGAGGTCGCCAAGAAGCTGCACGACAACGGCCATCCGACCTGCGGCTTCTCCAACTCCTGGGTCACCTGGGTCAATCTCGAGCAGCTCTCCGCCTGGCACAACGTGCCGCTCGCGAGCAAGGCGAACGGCCTTGATGGCTTCGACACCAAGCTCGAGTTCAACGCACCGCTGCAGGAGAAGCATCTCGAGAAACTGGTCGAGCTGCAGAAGGACAAGACCTACGACTACGCCGGCCGCACCAACCAGGGCGAAGGCCGCTTCACCTCGGGCGAGTGCGCGATCTATCTGACCTCGTCGGCCTTCTTCGGCAACGTCAAGGCGCAGGCCAAGTTCAACTTCACCGCCGTGCCGATGCCTTACTATCCCGACGTCAAGGGCGCGCCGCAGAACTCGATCATCGGCGGTGCCTCGCTCTGGGTGATGGGCGGCAAGTCGGCCGACGAGTACAAGGGCGTCGCGAAATTCCTGACCTTCCTCTCGGACACCGATCGCCAGGTCTACATCCACAAGGCCTCTGGCTATCTGCCGATCACCAAGGCCGCCTACGAGAAGGCCAAGGCCGAGGGCTTCTACAAGGATCAGCCCTATCTCGAGACCCCGCTGCTCGAGCTGACCAACAAGGAGCCGACCGAGAATTCGCGCGGCTTGCGCCTCGGCAACATGGTCCAGCTGCGTGACGTCTGGGCGGAAGAGATCGAGCAGGCGCTCGCCGGCAAGAAGACCGCCAAGCAGGCACTCGACGCCTCGGTCGAGCGCGGCAACACCATGCTGCGCCAGTTCGAAAAGACCGCCGTAAAATAAGGCGAAGGCGCCGGCGGGCCGCATCGATCAGCGGCCCGCCCGCGCTACTCCATCATGCAAAAGCAAGCGATTTTCCAATCAAAGCTGCTGCCTTACGCGCTGGTTGCCCCGCAACTCGCGATCGTCCTGATTTTCTTCTACTGGCCGGCCCTGCAGGCCGTGATCCAGTCGTTCCTGCTCCAGGACGCTTTCGGCCTCTCGACGAGCTTCGTCTGGTTCGAGAATTATGTCGAGCTGTTCAGCGAGCCCGCCTATTTCGAGACTGTCGTCCGCACCTTCTTCTTCTCGTTCGCGATCGCGGCGTCCTCGCTCTCCGTGGCGTTGCTGCTTGCGGTGATGGCGGACAAGCCCTTACGCGGCGGCGCGGTGTATCGCACGCTGCTGATCTGGCCCTATGCGGTGGCGCCGCCGGTCGTCGGCGTGCTCTGGGTGTTCATGCTGCACCCCTCGCTCGGCGTGCTCTCGCGCTATTTGCGTAGCACCGGCATCGAATGGAATCCGCTGCTCGACGGCAACCAGGCCGCGACACTCGTCATCCTCGCCGCCGCCTGGAAGCAGATCTCCTATAATTTCCTGTTCTTCCTCGCAGGGCTCGCGGCGATTCCGAAAAGCGTGCTCGAGGCCGCCGCGATCGACGGCGCGCGCCCGATGCGGCGGTTCTGGACCGTGACCTTCCCGCTGCTGTCGCCGACCATCTTCTTCCTCCTGGTCGTCAACATCGTCTACGCATTCTTCGACACCTTCGGCATCATCGACACCATGACGCGCGGTGGCCCCGGCACCTCGACGGTCACGCTGGTCTACAAGGTCTACAATGACGGCCTGATCGGCGGAAATCTCGGCAGCTCGGCGGCGCAATCGGTGATCCTGATGATCATGGTCATCGTGCTCACCGGAATCCAGTTCCGCTTCGTCGAACGCAAGGTGACCTACTGATGGTCGAGCAAGAGGGCTTCAGGCGTTACGTCGCCCACATCATCCTCTGGATCGGGATCGCGATCGTCGCCTTCCCGGTCTACGTGGCCTTTGTCGCGTCGACCCAGGACAACGCGTTGATTGCCAACGGCCAGATGTCGCTGCTCCCGGGCGGCCATTTCTTCGAGGTCTATTACCAGACGATTTTCGTCGGCACGAGCGGCACGACCCGCGAGCCCGTCGGCAACATGATGTTCAATTCGCTGGTGATGGCGCTGGCGATCGCGATCGGCAAGATCGCGATCTCGATCATCTCGGCTTATGCGATCGTGTATTTCCGCTTTCCGTTCCGGATGGCGATCTTCTGGATCATCTTCATCACCCTGATGCTGCCGGTCGAGGTGCGCATCTATCCGACCTACAAGATCGTCGCCGATTTGCACATGCTCGACAGCTATGCGGGCCTGGCGTTGCCGCTGATCGCATCGGCGACGGCGACGCTGCTGTTCCGCCAGTTCTTCATGACCGTGCCGGATGAACTCTTGGAGGCCTCGCGCATCGACGGCGCCGGTCCCTTGCGCTTCTTCTGGGATACGCTGCTGCCGCTGTCGCGCACCAACATGGCGGCGCTGTTCGTGATCCTCTTCATTCTCGGCTGGAATCAATATCTCTGGCCGCTGCTCATCACCACGCGCGACGACATGCAGACCATCCAGATCGGCATCCGCAAGATGATGACCACCAACGATGCGCTGACCGAATGGCCGATCGTGATGGCGACCGCCGTGCTGGCGATGCTGCCGCCGGTGTTCGTCGTCGTCGCCATGCAGAAATTGTTCGTGCGCGGCCTGGTCGAGACGGAGAAGTAAAGAGACATGGCGAACGTCACCCTGCGCAACGTCCGCAAGACCTATTCCGGCGGCTTCGAGGCCATCAAGGGCGTCAACGTCGATGTCGGCGACGGCCAGTTCTGCGTGCTGGTCGGCCCTTCCGGCTGTGGCAAGTCGACGCTGCTCCGCATGGTCGCCGGCCTCGAGACCGTCACCGGCGGCGAGATCGACATCGGCGGCAAGGTCGTCAACGGAATCGAGCCCGCCGATCGCGACATCGCGATGGTGTTCCAGAACTACGCGCTCTATCCGCATATGAGCGTGTTCAACAACATGGCCTACGGCCTGCGCAATCGCGGCATGCCGGAAGCCGAGATCAAGACCCGCGTCGAGGAAGCCGCGCGGGTGCTCGAGCTCTCCGCCATGCTGGAGCGCAAGCCGCGCCAGCTCTCCGGCGGCCAGCGCCAGCGCGTCGCCATGGGCCGCGCCATCGTGCGCCAGCCCAAGGTGTTCCTGTTCGACGAGCCGCTGTCGAACCTCGATGCCAAGCTGCGCATCTCGATGCGCGTCGAGATCCGCAAATTGCAGCGCCGGCTCAACGTCACTTCGATCTACGTCACCCACGACCAGCTCGAGGCGATGACGCTCGCCGACATTCTGGTGGTGATGAACGGCGGCCAGGTCGAGCAGGTCGGCAATCCGCTCGCGATCTACGAGAAGCCGGCGACCACCTTCGTCGCCTCATTCATCGGCGCACCTCCGATGAATTTGATGTCGACGCGCCAGGACGAGATCAAGTCGCAGCTCGGCGGCGCCGCAGGCGAAGCCGGCATTCTCGGCATCCGCCCCGAGGATCTCGTCATCACCGACCGGACGCCGTCAGGCGGAGTTGCGCTGTCGCTGACCGTCGACGCGATCGAGCGCGTCGGCGCCGAGACTTTCGTCTATGGCTCGCGCGCCCAGGACGAGCAGCGCATCGCCGCCACGCCGGGCGAGTTACCGCCAGGCGAGGTGATCGTCCGCATCCCCGGAACCGAGGCTCCTGCGATCGGCGCGAAGATCCGTGTCGCCGCAATCCGCTCCAAGCTGCACCTGTTCAGCGCTGACGGGCGGACGCGGATCGAAGCCTGACGGTTCCAGCCAAACCTACCGAAAACAACCCCATGCACAGTAAAAGGGGGTCTGTTCTCATTGGGGAATCGTCCGGAAAAAGCGGCTCCGCCGCCGGGCCGCGCAAGCAGTGAATCCACAGCCCCTGCTACGTGCTTGAACCCGCACGGGGATATGCCCATATTGCTGACCAAGGGGTGCCTTGATGGGGCCCCGAAACACCAAAGTCGCTTTCCGCGAGGACTTTGTAAACTATGTCTCGTGTTCCCACGCTTTCCAGTCCGTTCCTTCTGGGCTTCGACGAAATCGAGCGCGTGCTCGATCGCGTCGTCAAAGGCGCCGACGGCTATCCTCCCTACAATATCGAGAGGTGCGACCGATCGGACGGCCAGCCCGAGCGCTTGCGCATCACGCTGGCGGTCGCCGGTTTCACCCGCGATCAACTCGATGTAACCATTGAGGAAAACCAGCTCGTCATTCGCGGGCGGCAGCAGGACGACAAGACCCGGCAATACATCCATCGCGGCATCGCCGCGCGCCACTTCCAGCGCACCTTCGTGCTGGCGGAGGGGATGCTGGTGCTGGGTGCGGATCTGAAGAACGGGTTGTTGTCGATCGACCTGGCCCGGCCAGAACCGGAGAGGATCGTTAAGACAATCGCTATCAATGAGCACGAATAATGGAACGAGTAGCGGACTCGACCGCTTAGTTCTGTGAAGGAGTCGAGACCATGAGTGAAGGTCACGTTGCGTTCGAATACGAAGCCAGGAACGTCTCACCCGAGACGCTGGCAAACCTGGGCGAAGGCCACATCGCCTATGTGAAGCAGATCCGCTCCGAGGATGTGCCCGGCCTGTTCCCCGAAGCCCCGAAGATTGCGCCCGGCCTCAAGCTGTTCGCGCTCCACGCCGCCGACGGCACGCCGATCATGCTGACCGACAGCCGCGAAGCCGCAATCGCCAACGCCTGGAGCAACGAGCTGCAAGCGATGAGCGTGCACTAAGCGCGCGTCGCACGAAGAGAGTTTTGAGCGGGCATGCCTTCGCAGGAAGGCGTGCCCGTTTTGCTTTGACCGTCGAATTCGGATACTCTCAAATCTGGTTGATACGACCAGAAAGAAGCAGATGACCGCAAAGCGTCCGTCTTCGAAGAAGGGCTCCCAGTCCGGACGATGGAGCCTTCAGGATGCGAAGACTCACCTGAGCCAGATCGTCCGAGAAGCCCACCGCGTCGGACCGCAGCGCGTGACGCTGCACGGGAAAGATGCTGCGGTTATTGTCGCGGCAGAGGAATTCGACCGCCTCCAGCGTCCCGTGAGCGGTCGCGACATCGTTACAGTCCTTGCCAAATCCCCGTTGGGTGACCTGGAATTTGAACGCCTGACGATCAAGTCCAAGGTGCGGGACGTCGAGCTTTGAGAGGCTGGCTGCTCGATACCAACGTGGTTTCGGAGCTACGCAGGCCCAAGCCCAACAATGACGTTGTAAATTTTGTCGCCGGCCAAAGCGGCGACAAACTCTATGTCACGGAGATCACGTTCGCTGAAATCGTCTATGGCATCGAGCAACTGTCCGACCCCGCCAGGCGTGCCGATCTCCAATCGTGGCTGGATAACATCCTTCGGCCGCTGTTCGCGGGTCGAATTTTTTCCATCACCGAAGATGTCATCGTGCGATGGAAAACGATGATTGTTGAAGGCCGCAAGCGCCGCCATACGTTCGGCCAACCAGACCTGTTCATCGCTGCCATCGCCGCCCTGCAGGATCTGATTGTGGTTACACGCGACATCCACGAATTCATCGAAGCGCGCGTCCCGGTGTTCGATCCGTGGACGCACAGGTTCTACCGTCACGGCAAGGAGACGCTCGTGCGGCCACCCGTGTCGCTAGATGCGATCGCCAAGCTATAGCGGAAGTGGCCACTTTACGCCCGGGGCGGCAGCGCCACTCCACCCCGCCGATGGCATGCCGATCATGCTGACCGACAGCCGCGAAGCCGCGATCGCCAACGCCTGGAGCAACGAGCTGCAGGCGATGAGCGTGCACTAAGCGCGCGCGTCGCACGAAGAGAGTTTTGGCGGGCATGCCTTCGCGCGAAGGCATGCCCGTTTTCATTTGAGAGAGGACGTTTTCGCGTCGCGATCGCAAGCCAACGGCTCCGCGCGAAGCGTGGCCAGTTAGGAATTCGGTGATGCCTCCGCCGGCGTGCGGGGGCGGCGTTGGCGACTGCGCGCACGCTGGGCTATCGCAGACAGGGTGCACGATGCGGCGGCATCGGCGGAGGGCTCCCTCCCCCGCTTGCGGGCAGGGCAATCGCATATGGCATTTTGCGCGACCTGAGCGCGCCTCGTCCTTCGAGACGACCGCTTCGCGGTCTCCTCAGGATGAGGCTAAGCAGCATCGGTGCCCGCCGAAAAATGGGGCCACACACGCAGTCCTCATCCTGCGGGCCCGCCAACGGCGGGCGTCTCGAAGGATGGCCACAGGGGAGTCTCTCCCATTTGCGATTGCCCCGCACGCGCACGAGGCCGTCATCAATCCGTGACTTGACAGTTCCTTCACATTTGTCAAATCTGACAAAATGCAGGCCAAGGCCCCGCCCCAGGACCGGATCCTCGACGCCGCCATGCGCGTGTTCCGCCGCCACGGCTTCCGCCGCTCCTCGATCGAGCAGGCGGCGGTGGAGGCCGGGCTGACGCGGCAGGCGCTCTATCATCACTTCGCCTCCAAGGAGGCGCTGTTTCGCGCCGTGGTCGAGCGGCTCTACGAGCAGGGGCTCGCCGCCGAAATCGCGGCAGCGAAGGCGGCGGAAGAAGCGGGCCTCGGGCTCGCCGACATCCTGGTCGCCGAGATCGGCGCGCGGATGCAATCGCTGCTCGCTTCGCTCAAGGACTCGCCCCACACCGAGGAGCTGTTTTCCGAGCATCTCGCGCAGGCGCGCGACCTCTACCAGAGCTATTCCAGCCGTTTCGCCGACGAGATCGCAACCACGATCGCGCGGGTGTGCCGCAAGCGCAAGCTCAACCTCGAAAGCGGCGTCACCGCGCGCGAGCTCGCACGCTGCGTCGAGATGGCGATCCACGGCACCAAATCCGCTTTCCCTTCCATGCAGCCGTTTGAAGCGTTCCTGAAACAGCTCGAGACCATGCTGCGCATGCTGATCGCCGGCGCGATGGCGCCTCCTGCGAAGAAACCCCTGCGCAAAACGGGAGTTCGAAAATGACCGCCACGACCATCAATGGCAGGCCCCTGGTGCTACCAGACGATCCGGACGCGCTCTTGATCGACGTGATCCGCGATGGCGGCCTCACCGGCACCAAGCTCGTCTGCGGCTCCGGCGTCTGCGGCGCCTGCACCGTGCTGCTCGACGGCGTTCCCGTCGTGAGCTGCCTGCTGCCGGCGCAGGCGGCCGCCGGCAAATCGCTGACCACCATCGAAGGCATCGGAAGCACCGGATTGCATCCGGTGCAGAAGGCGTTCATGGCGCACGACGCCCTGCAATGCGGCTTCTGCACGCCAGGCTTTGTCGTCGAAGCCACCGCCTTCCATGACAGCTGGCGCGCCACCAAGGGCACGGCGACGCCCTCGCGCGAGGAGATCGCCGCCGCGCTGTCAGGACATCTCTGCCGCTGCGGCGCCTATGAAGGCATTTTTCGCGCGGTGGCGGAGGCTTGTTCAGGCCGCTTCGACGGCAGCGATCCCGTCGCGCCGCGGCTGGAAGCCCGCGACAAGGTGACGGGACTGGCCCGCTACACCGTCGACGTCCACCATGACGGCCAGCTCGAAGGCGTCATCCTGCGCGCGCACGTCGCGCATGCGAGGATCACCGGGCTTGACCTGGCGCCGGCACGCACTATTCCCGGTGTCGCCGCGGTGGTTCCGCTGCTCGACGATGACAACATGATCCGCTTCGTCGGCGCGCCGATTGCAGCCGTCGCGGCCAGGGATCGCCGCACCGCATTGCAGGCCATCGCCGCGATCACCTACACGCCCGAGCCTTTCCCCGCGGTGATCGGGCTCGATGCAGCGCGACGCGACGATGCGCCAATCGTGTTCGAAAAGAAGGACCGCAAGCGTGCCGGCAACGTGTCCGAGGGCGCCGGCGGCGCGCCGGTGTCGTGGAAGGGCAATGTGCGCGGGCCTTCGGCGCCGTTCTCGCAGCAAGCCAAGCAGGCCAGGAGCTGGCTTGACGAGGCGCGGGCGCAACGCAATCCGCTGCTGGTCGAGGAAACCTTCCGCGTCTCGACGCAACAGCACGCAAGCCTCGAACCACATGCCGCCGTGGCCAGGTTCGATGGCGACCAGCTCACCGTGCACATCTCGACCCAGGCCATTCACGAGAGCATGGAGAAGATCGCCAAGCGTTTTGGCCTTCCGCACGACAAGGTGCGTGTGATCGCCGATCATGTCGGCGGCGGCTTCGGCTCCAAGGGCAGCCTTGGCCTCGAGACCATCGCCGCGATCGAGCTCGCGCGCGCCGCGAAGGCGCCGGTGCGTGTCGCCTTCGATCGCGAAGAGGAACTTTCCGTCGCCGGCTATCGTCCGGCCGCCGAATTGAAGCTGTCCTTGCTGCCTTCAACGGAAGGCCGCCTCAAGGCGCTGTCGCTCACCGCGCATGCCGATACCGGCGCAGCCGTGAACTCGCTGATCGCGGGCCTGGCACGGCTGATCTATCCGGCCGATGCGAAAGAGCTCGTCGACTTCGACGTGCTGAGCAATTTGCCGCCCGGGGCGCCGTTCCGCGGCCCCGGCGGTCCGCCGATGTCGTTTGCTCTGGAGCAGGCGGTCGACGAAGCGGCGCTGCGCATGAAGGTCGACCCGATTCAGCTGCGCAAGCGCTGGGACCCCGATCCCAACCGCCAGCGATTGTACGACTGGGCCGCCGGCCTCGACGTCTGGAAGAACCGCAAGCCGGCCGCCTTGCAAGAAGGCCGCTACCGGCGCGGCGTCGGCGTCGCCACCGGCTACTGGCTCTATCTCTGGCAGACCGGCTCCTCGGTCGAGCTCGCGGTCAAGGGCGGCCGCATCGTCGCAAGCTGCGCGGTCCAGGATATCGGCACGGGCACGCGCAGCGTGATCGCGAACACTGTCGCGAAAGCGTTCGATCTCGAGCCACAGGATGTGGAGGTTCGCATCGGCCGCTCCAACCTGCCGCGAGGGCCGGGCTCCGGCGGCAGCCGCGTCACCGCCTCGGTGGTGCCACCGACCCTGCTCGCCATCGACAAGCTGAAGGCGGAAATCAAGCGCACCGCGTCCCGCACACCTGCTCCGGGCTCGAACGCGCCGTGGCGCGAGATGATCGCCGCTTCCCCTGATATCGCCGTGTCGGCAAGACGCCAGGAGGACGGCAAGCCGCCGCCCGGCGTCCGGCCCGCGCTGCACGAGGCGGGCATCATGGGCCGGGTGTTCGGTTGGGTGCTGCGTCTGATGAACCACATGGTGGTCGGCGCCGGCGTGCCGAGCTCGGTGCAGGTGATGGAAGTCGAGGTCGATACCTGGCTCGGCCATGTGCGCGTGCTCAACGCCTATACGGGCCTCTCGATCGGCAAGCTCGCCGCGCCGATGCTGGCGCGAAGCCAGGCCGCCGGCGCGGTGATCCAGGGCATCGGCTACGCACTCTATGAGGCGCGGGAGACCGATCCCAGGAGCGGCCACATCCTGAGCGGCAACATGGAGGATTACCGCATTCCGGGGATTGCCGACATGCCGAAACTGGACGTGCATTTCGACGAGGCCGGTTTCGAGCATGTGCCCGGTGGCAGCGTCGGCATCGGCGAAGTCGCGACAGTGCCGACCTCGCCCGCGATCGCCAATGCCATCCGCGATGCGATCGGCGTGAGACTGACCGAAATTCCGTTCCGGCCCGATCGCCTGGTGGCCGCGCTGAAGGGGAGGGATGCAGCATGAGCGTCGCCGCCATCACCGCCAAGACGACTGCCAAGCCCACGCCTGAATTCCGCGCCGGAGGCACCGATTTCAGCGAACGCCGCCGCAGCGGCGTGTCGCAGGGAATGGTGATCGATATCTCGGCCAGCGGCGACAAGGCGATCACCTGGGACGCCAACGGAGCAGCCCAGATCGGCGCGCTGACCAGCATCGCCACGATCGCGACTGACGCGCGCATCGCCGCTGCCTATCCCGGCATCGCGGCGAGCGCGCAAGGCCTCGCCACGCCCCAGGTGCGCCAGGTCGCAACGCTTGGCGGCAATCTCGCGCAGCGGTCGCGCTGCTGGTACTTCCGCCGGGCCGACATCGAATGCCTGAAGAAAGGCGGCACCACCTGCCCTGCCCGGTCGGGCAATCATCTCTATGGCGTTGCCTTCGATCTCGGCCCGTGCGTCGCGCCGCATCCCTCCACCATGGCGGCGGCCCTGCTCGCCTATGATGCGACCATCGCCACGGACCGGCGCAGCGGACTCTCGATCGCGGATCTGCTCGGCGATGGCTCGCTCGCGCACGCCGATCACATGCTCGCAGCAGGCGAGATGATCAGGAGCATTGCGCTCCCGGCTCCGCTTGAGGGTGAGCGCGCGTCCTACAAGCGCGCGATCAGCCGGACCTATGCGGAATGGCCGCTGGTGGAGCTCTGCGCCCGCGTCGTGATCGCCGGCGGCAAGTTCCAGTTCGTGCGTCTCGCTGCCGGTGGCGTCGCGCCCGTGCCGCTTCGCCTCACCGCCGCGGAAGTCGCGCTTCATGGCCAGATTGCCGATGCGGCATCGATCGCAGCGGCGGCGAAAGCGGCGACCTCGCCCGCCAAGCCATTGCCGATGACGGCCTACAAGCTCGATCTTCTGCAAGGGCTGATGCGCGACGTGCTGGAGCGGCTTTTGGATTAGGCGGCTGGGCATCTTGCGGGAGAGCATAGGCCGCCTTCGGCGGCCGTTCTTCAAGGACGCCGAGGCTTAGTCTCGGCTATTGCACGCTCGCAGAGCGTGGCGGGTGAGGGTTCTTTCCTCTTGGGGACTGTCCCGTTGCGGAGATACCCTCTCCCCAGCCCTCTCCCGCAAGCGGGAGAGGGAGCGCAGTGCCGATGCCGCCACATCGTGCGGCCGAACTCGCTTCAACTTGCACCCATCGCGCTTTAGCCGGCTGAGCGACCCGCCAGCCGTGCGCGAATATCCGGCTTCAGCACCTTGCCGACCTTGGAGCGCGGCAGATCGTCCCAGACCTCGATCTGCTTCGGTGTCTTGACGCTGCCGATCCGCTGCTTGACGAACGCTGCCAGCGCCGTCGCATCGATGCTCTGGCCGGCGCGGGGCTGCACCACGGCGACGATCCGCTCACCCCATTTCTGGTCCGGAAGCCCGATCACGGCGCAATCCTGCACCGCCTCATGCGCCCGCAGCGCGTTCTCGACCTCGATGGAGTAGACGTTGAACCCGCCTGTTATGATCATGTCCTTGGCGCGGTCCACGATATAGAGGTAGCCGTCGTCGTCGATGTAGCCGATGTCGCCGGTGTGGTGCCAGCCATGCGCCGACGCCTCCGCCGTGGCTTCGGGATTTTTGTAATAGCCTTGCATCACCAGCGAACCGCGAACCACGATCTCGCCACGTGCGCCTGATGGCAGCAGATTGCCGTCACCATCCATGATGCCGGCCTGCACCAGCGGACTGATCCGCCCGGCCGAAGCGAGCCGCTGCATCGCGATGGTGCCGTCGGCATTGTAATGCTCATCCGGTGCCATCATCGAGATCATCATCGGCGCTTCGGTCTGACCGAACAGCTGCGCCATCGGCCCGATACGCCGGAGCGCCTCCGCAAGCCGCGTGGCCGAGATGGGCGCCGCGCCGTACCAGAAACATTGCAACGATTCGAGCTTGGCGGAGTCCAGCCTCGGATGATCGAGCAGCATGTAGATCACGGTCGGCGGCAGGAAGGTGTGCGTGACATGGTAGCGCTCGATCAAATCGAGGAATTCGGCGATGTCGGGGTGATGCATGATCACGATGCGGCCACCGAGCGCCATGATCGGAAAGCACAGCACACCGGCCGCGTGGGTCAGCGGGGCGAGCGCGAGATAGACCGGACGGCCCTTGAACGGATAGCCCATCAGCGTCAGCGCCGTCATGGTCTCGATGTTGCGGCCCGACAGCATGACGCCCTTCGGCTTGCCGGTGGTGCCGCCGGTGCCGGGAATCATCGCGAGGTCGTCGACCGTCTCGCGCTGGTAGGGATCGTTGGGGAGGCCGGCGAGCCAGCTGTCGAACGAGGACGCGAAGGGCAATTCGGCATCGAGACAGACGAGCTTGCGCAGCTGCGGCAGCTCTGCGCGCACGGCCGCCACCATCGGCGCAAAGCTTGAATGAAACAGCAGCAGGCTGCAGTCGAATTGGTCGAGGATAACGCGGTTTTCGGGCGCCTCGTTGCGCGGATTGATCGGACACCAGACCGCGCCCGCGCGGGAAACGCCAAACACGCAGGCAAACGCGACCGGATCGTTGCCGGAGAGGATCGCAACCTTCTCGCCGGGCGCGATGCCCGACCGGTCGAGACCGCGGGCGACGCGATAGCTGAGCTGCTGCACCTCGCGATAGCTGAGATCTCGCCCGTCCATGGTCAAGCACGGCGCATCGGCGCCGAGCGAGGCGCCTTTGTCGAGATAATCGATGAAGCGCATGGTCGCCCCCGAAGTGGCAGCGGGTGACGCGGCAAGCCGCGCCACCCGCGATTGAGCTAATCGTGTACGGTCAGAACAGGCTTGCCGACCAGACCAAAACTGCGCAATTGCCCGAGCAGCTCGTGATGGCCGAAGGCCTGGCAGCCGGAGGCGAAGCCCACGCGCTTGGGCGGCTGCTGCAGCAGGTGCGCCGCGGCGTAGGCCTGCAGCATGCCGGTCTGCTTGTAGTTGCTGTTGCCATTGATGACGCAGTGCGCGCGCCCCAGCGGGCCGGAGGCATGCACCGAATCCAGCGACTTGTTGACGCGCGGGTTCTCGCGCGGCGGCATTTTGTTCATCACGCCGGCGGCGGTCTGCGCCAACGCGGCGTAGCGGTCGTCGGGGTTCATGTCCTTGGTCGCCTCCAGCGCGGCGGCGACAATCTGCGGCACGCCCAGCATCAGTGCGCGGTTGAACACGCCACCCAGCACCTTCACATTGGCCACGCGCGGATCGCGCTTGAACCACACGGGGTGCGAGGTGCCGCCCCAGGGCAGCGCCAGCGCCAACTCATGCTGGCCGGGGATGGCGAGGTTGGTGAGGCCGGCGTCGGGCTGGTGCTCGACATATTTGTTCTGCTCCAGGTAGTACGCCTTGGCCATCGCGGCATTGACCAGGATGGTCTGGGTCGAGGCGATGGTCGGGCTGCCGCCCCAGAACACGGCGATATCAAGCGTGTCGAGGCCGGGCGTCTCCAGGCACAGCTGGGCTGCGATCTCGCCGGTGGTGTACATCTGTGCAATGCCAGGCGCGAGCAGCAGGCCGGCATTGGCGAACTTGGTGCCCCACTCCTGCTCGAGCATGATCAGCCAGTCCTGCTCACCCGTGGTGTCGGTGTAGTGGCATCGGGAAGCCCAACACGCCTGCACCACCTCGTTGCCGAACCTGGCGAAGGGACCCACGGTGTTGAGCACCACGGAGGCGCCGTTGAACAACTCCGTCAGTGCGCTCACGGTGTGCGGCACTTCGACCACCTCATAGTCGGCGGTCTCGATGCCGGCCACGTTCGCCTTCATCGCGGCGTTGAGCTTCTCGGCGCTGCGCCCCGCAGCGACGAAGGGGATGTTGTATTCGCGTAAGTATTCGCAGACCAGCCGGCCGGTGTAGCCGGACGCGCCATAGACGATGACTGGCTTTTTCGCGCTCATAGCGTTCCTCCGAAATGCCTGATGTCAGGTTCTTTGTTACATGCCCATGCCACCATCGACCGGCAGTCCGATGCCGGTGATGAAACGGGCCTCGTTCGAGCACAGGAACACCGCGGCATTGGCGATGTCGCCGACTTCCGCGAGCTTGCCGAGGGGCGTCTGCTCCACCACTGAGCCGACCGCGGCGTTGACGTCGGGCGCAAGGCCGATCTTCACGATGTCGCTGGCCAGCTGCATGCCCATGTCGGTGGGGATCAAGCCGGGATAGATGCAGTTGACGCGCACGCCGAAACCGAGCTTGCCGGCTTCCATCGCGCCAACCCGTGTCATGCGATCGACCGCGGACTTCGTGCCGGAATAGACCGCGATGCTCGGGAAGGCGATCGTCGCCGCGACGGAGGCGATGTTGACGACCGCGCCGCCCTTGCCGGCCGGTCCGCCCGGCCGCATGGCGCGGAAGGCGTGCTTCATGCCGAGCACGGTGCCGACGATGTTGACGTCACACATCCGCCGCGCGTCCTCGGCCCTGACCTCCGAGATCAGCGACGTGATCTCGATGCCGGCATTGTTGATGAGAATGTCGTAGCCGCCGAGGGTGGCGATCGTCGCAGCAGTCGCTTTCTCCCACTGCGCATCGTCGCTGACATCGAGATGCACGAAGCCGGTCTTCACGCCGAGCCTGGCGATCTGGCCGGCGCTGTCCCTGCCGACGTCATCGAGGATGTCGCCGATCATGACCGCCGCACCGGACCGCGCCAGTGCCTCTGCAATAGCGGCTCCTATCCCGCGGGCTCCGCCGGTGACCAGGGCTTTGCGGCCATCAAGACTCTTCTCACTCATCGCACGTCCTCCCTTTGCTTGGCTGATCTGCTGGACTGATCTGTTCGCTGATGATCGGTGCGTGCTGCAATCGGCAGCACGGTGCCGGCGCGGGGGGCGCAACGGCATGCGAGTCCGTTCCGGCGGCGCGGCGCCGGTGGATGCGTTTCCTCCATGTGCTGGCGTCTTGACGACTGTCCAAATTCTTGGGCGCACACTCCTCCCGGAACTTGACATTTGTCAAGGTGAAAATTTGACAGTTGTCAAAGAGGATGGTCTGTAGGGGTGACGGATCGTGGTGACGAAGAGACCGGAGACAGCGCGACAATGGCGCGGCAAGCGACAGGAGCGGCGAAGCGTGAGGCCGTGGCGGAGGTCGTGCGGGACGACAAGTTCAACGCACGGCGGATCGAGCTGGCGGAGGCCGCACTCGAAACCCTGGGCGAGCTCGGCTTCGCCCGCACCAGCCTGCGCGAGATCGCGCAGAACTCGGCCTTCACGCACGGCGTGTTCCATTATTATTTCAGCGACAAGCTCGACCTGATCTGCTGTTGCGTGCGCCACTACAAGGCGAAGTGCGTGACACGCTATGACGAGGTCGTCGCGACGGCTACCAGCCGCGATGAATTGACGGAGGGGTTCCTCGCCAAGCTCGCAGCAACGCTGCAGAACGAAGCCCGGATGCACCGGCTCTGGTACGATTTGCGCTCGCAGGCGATGTTCGAGGCGGCGTTTCGCAAGGACGTGCTCGAGATCGACAAGAGTCTGGAGGCGATGATCTGGCGAATCGCCTCGCGCTATGCCGAGCTCGGCAACAAGCGGCCGGCATCGTCACCAGCCGCGCTCTATGCGCTGTTCGACGGTCTCTTCCAGGGTGCGCTGCTCAAGCACCTCGCAGGTGACAAGGCGGCGATTGCTGGACTGCTCGACGAAGTCCGGCGCCTGCTGCCGACGGTGTGCTGAGGCGTTTGCGCCTCGTCATTGCGAGCGCAGCGAAGCAATCCAGAATCTTTCTGCGGAGGGACTCTGGAGTGCTTCGCTGAGCTCGCAATGACGGTGGCGAGACAGCAGACACACTCTCTCAGTCGGCAATGGTGAAAGATTACGCCGCGCTCGCCGGCGGCAGGGCCAGCACCGAATAGATCGCCTGGGCGTCGCGCGAGGCGCGGAGCTTCTTGGCGATGTCCTGGTCGCGGAGCAGACGGGCGATGCGGGCGAGCGCCTTGAGGTGATCGGCGCCGGCGCCTTCGGGCGCGAGCAGCAGGAAGACGAGATCGACCGGCTGGCCGTCCATCGCCTCGAAATCGATCGGGCGATCGAGCCGGGCGAACAGGCCAAAGATCTTCTCGAGCTTGGGCAGCTTGCCGTGCGGAATGGCGACGCCATAGCCGACCGCGGTGGTGCCGAGCTTCTCGCGCTGGAGCAGCACCTCGAACACCGAGCGCTCGTTCTGTCCGGTCAGTTCGGCCGCCTTGGCCGCGAGCTCCTGGAGCGCCTGCTTCTTGCTGTTGACCTTCAATGCCGGGAGAATCGCCTCGGGTGCGACCAGATCGGTAATCGGCATGGAAGTGTTCCGAGGTGAATTAAACCGTCAAGTTCCGATTTGGCCGTCTCGCCAGAAGCGAGCCCGACCGGCGTCAAGAAGGTCAAGCAGAAGGGGGACTTAGCCCCGGTCTTGATGTGGGCCGCTTCTACTCCAACGCAATCCCGGTGCCAACTGCTGCGTGCGGCTTGTCCCGGTCATTGTTAAGACCTGTGGTTGATACGGGGGGTACCCTTTCGGGAGCAGATTCTTTGTTTTGACGGGGTTTTCTTAACGCGAACCGGCTTCCACTTCGCTCGAAAACGCTCTAGCCGCCGGATTTGTCACCCGGCGGGTCGATCCAGCCGACATTGCCGTCGGCCCGGCGGTAGATGATGTTCACCCGGCCCGAGGAGCCATGCTGGAATACCAGGCAGGGCGCCCCGCTGAGGTCGAGTTCCATGACGGCTTCGCTGACCGACATCTGCTTCAGCGAGGTCGTGGCCTCGGCGATGATCACCGGGCTGTAGCCGGTAACTTCCTCATCATCGTCCCCCTCGCCGGGGGCCTCGAGCACATAGGCGGTGGCGTCGAGCGCGGCCAGCGCCGCGGAGGCGACATGGGCCTTGCGGGCTGAGCGGTCCTTGAGGCGGCTCTTGTAGCGCTTGAGGCGCTTCTCGATCATGATCAGGGCCTGGTCGGCACTGGCATAGGCGTCCGGCGCGTTCGAATCCGCTTCCAGCGTAATTCCCGAATCGAGATGCAGCGCGCAGTCGGTGCGGAAGCCGAAGCCATCCTTGCTGAGCGTGATGTGGCCGGAATAATTGCCGTCGAAATATTTACGCAGGACCTCTTCAGTCCGGTCAGTGACGCGGCCGCGAAGGGCCTCACCGACACTGACGCTCTTGCCCGAAATCCGAAGAGTCATGTGATGCCTCGCTTGGTTCAATTGGCTAAGATGCGATGACGCGTCATCGCATCTTAGGTCATTTCCCTGCGCATGATCTTGTCGGAAAACCGCCGGACACTTTTCCGGATCATGCGCCTGCTTGGATCGGTCGCGAATGGGGGAAGAGAGTAGCGCGATTTCGCGCCAGCGCAATCAGGCCGGTTCGGTGTTGCGGGAGCGATCGGACATGGCGGTGGAAAGGACGTTACCAAGAGCGCTCTGCTTGTCGCGGCGGCGTTGCACCGAGGACGGAATGCGCATGGCTTCGCGGTACTTCGCGACCGTGCGGCGGGCAATATCAATGCCCGAGGCGCGCAAGCGTTCCACGATGGTATCATCCGACAGGATCGCCGTCGGCGCTTCCGAATCGATCAGCTGCTTGATGTGGTGACGCACCGCTTCGGCCGAATGCGCCTCGCCGCCGTCGGCCGAGGCGATCGAGGCCGTGAAGAAATATTTCAACTCGAATGTGCCGCGATTTGTCGCCATGTACTTGTTGGCGGTGACGCGCGACACGGTGGATTCGTGCATCTGGATGGCGTCGGCAACCGCCTTCAGATTCAGCGGCCGCAGATGCGCGACGCCATGGGTGAAGAAGCCGTCCTGCTGGCGCACGATCTCGGTGGCGACTTTCAGGATGGTGCGGGCGCGCTGGTCGAGCGCGCGCACCAGCCAGGTCGCATTCTGCAGCGCGTCCGTAAAATACGACTTGTCGCCGTCCTTGCCGATCTTCTTCGACAGCTCGGAGTAATAGGTCTGGTTGACCAGCACGCGCGGCAGAGTGTCGCTGTTGAGCTCGACATGCCAGCCGCCGTCAGGACCCGGCCGGACATAGACATCCGGCACCATGGTCTGGAGCCGCGCCGAGCCGAACTTCATGCCGGGCTTGGGATTGAGCCGCCTGATCTCGCCGATCATGTCGGCGATGTCCTCGTCGTCGACGCCGCAGAGCTTGCGCAAGGATGCGATGTCGCGCTTGGCGAGGAGATCGAGATGCTCGACGAGGGCCTGCATCGCCGGATCGTAGCGGTCGAGCTCGCGGAGCTGGATCGCGAGGCACTCGCTCAAGGACCGTGCACAGACGCCGGGCGGATCGAATTTTTGCAGCACGGCAAGAACGTCCTCGACGTCCTCTTGCGTTGCGCCGAGCCGCTCGGCCGCACCGCCGAGATCGGGCGGCAGATAACCGGCTTCGTCGACGAGGTCGATCAGGTATTGGCCGATCATGCGCTGCGCCGCGCCGGTGAAGGCGACCGAGAGCTGCTCGGCGAGATGGTCCGACAGCGTTGTCTCGGCCGCGACAAAAGCTTCGAGATTGTAGTCTTCGTCACCCGAGGCACCGCCGCCCCATTCGGTGTAGGTGGTCGGCGCCGCGTCCTGGGCGTTGCGCGCGGCCGCCTCGGCCGGCTCCTCGGAGAAGACGTTGTCCAGGCCCGTGTCGAGGGTCTGCTCGATCTCGGCGCGGGAGCCGAGATCCTTGCTCATCCACTCTTCCTGGCCCGGCTCGAAGGCCTCGCCGCTGCCGCCAAAGCCGTCGTCGGCGCCAGTCCCCTCACCAGGACCGTCGCCGTGGCTGACCGAATCGTCGTCACCATGGCTGTCGCTGAACTGGACGGTCTCGGCCGTTGCTTCGCCGCCGCCCTCGTCATTGGCCCGTTCCAGCAGAGGGTTACGCTCGAGTTCCTCCTCCACGAAGGTGGTGAGATCGAGATTGGACAATTGCAGCAGCTTGATCGCCTGCATCAGCTGCGGCGTCATGACCAGCGACTGCGATTGCCGGAACTCTAATCTCTGCGTAAGCGCCATGAAGCAAGAACCGTTCCCAAAAAATTGGTCCGATTTTTGCTTATCCTAGTCCGAGCCCGATGTACACGTCTTGACGAAACGCAAAAACGGGCTAGAGGCGGAATTCCTCGCCAAGGTAAAGGCGGCGGACATCCGGATCCGCGACGATCTCGTCCGGGGTTCCCTCTGTCAAGATCTCACCGGCATAGACGATATAGGCGCGATCGGTCAGGCCGAGCGTCTCGCGCACATTGTGGTCGGTGATCAAGACGCCGATGCCGCGATTGGTGAGGTGGCGGACGAGGTCCTGAATGTCGCCGACCGCAATCGGATCGATGCCCGCGAAGGGCTCGTCGAGCAGCATGTAGTTGGGACGCGTCGCCAGCGCGCGCGCGATCTCGACGCGGCGGCGCTCACCGCCCGACAGCGCGATCGAAGGCGATTTCCGCAGGCGCGTGATGTTGAATTCGTCGAGCAGCGAGTCGAGCTGCTGCTCGCGCTTCTTGCGCGAAGGCTCGACCACTTCGAGCACGGCGCGGATGTTCTGCTCGACGGTGAGGCCGCGGAAGATCGAGGCTTCCTGCGGCAGATAGCCGATGCCGAGCCGCGCGCGCTGATACATCGGCAGCTTGGTGACATCGTGGCCGTCGAGCTCGATCGCGCCGCGATCGGCCTTGATCAGGCCTGTTATCATGTAGAACACGGTGGTCTTGCCGGCGCCGTTCGGACCGAGCAAACCGACCGCTTCGCCGCGGCGCACATAGATGCTGACGCCGCGCACGACCTGGCGGCTGCCGAAACTCTTTTCCACGCTATGCACAGCCAGGAAGCCAGGCCGCCGCAACAGCTGCGGCGCGCCTGCGCCATTCGCCTTGGAACTGGATCTGGCCTGGGGAGGCGGCGCCGCCGCCGGTCGTGGCCGCGGCGGAGCCTCGACGCCATAGGGATCCGCGGCCTGCATCGGCTGGTCACGCGCGATCGGCAGTGCATCCCTGACAGGACTCGGCATGAGCCCGCCGACGCTGTCACCGAGCGCGGTGATGTCCTGACGGGCAAATCCTGGCCGGCCGCGCTTGGCGGGGCGCCGTCGGAACATGCTGAAAAGATCGACCATCCCCGCCTTCTAGCCTTTCACGACAATCTTGCACGACGATCGTGCGTGATCTCGCGATCTGCTGCGCCGGCCCCAGCGATTCGCCAGCACAGCATGAGTGAAGGGATGTCTCATGCCCAGTGAAACACGCCCGAAAAGCGGCGAACCCCGCTTCGAAAGCCCTGCGCGCTAGATACAATCTTGTCGGGCCGGCTTCAACCTGGCGACCTCGAATTATTATATAAGCTATTGATTTACTTTGGCTTACCCGGAATGAGCGACGGTATCGCCGGGCCGGAGCCAGGCGTTGCGGGCGTCCCGCATTTGCCATTGCCGCCGCCCTGGGACTGGATGAACAGGCCCTGCACCTTGCCGCTGTCGGATTCCACCCGCGAGACGCCGGTGGTCATGTCGACCATCAGACGGTCGCCGCGCAGCACGTTCTGGCACTGGGTCAGCACCACCTGGCCTGCAGACCCGCCCAGCATGGTGATGAGGTTGGTCTTGGTGTCGAACACGGCGGTCTCGCCGGTCACGACCTGGTCCTTCTGGGTGACGACGACATTGCCGCGCGCTTCCAGCCGCTTGATCGAGGAGGCGCCACCCGGCCCCGGCGTCGCGGCCTGCATGGAAGGTGCTGCTTTCGCGCCTTTCGCCGGTGCGGGCTGTACCGGTGCGGGCTGCTTGTCGCTGCTCGATTCGTAGAACACCACCAGCGTCTTCGAGGTCATGGTGGTGTCGCCCTGCACGACCTTCACATTGCCGGAGAAGGTTGCCTCCTTCTTCTTGTCACGCATTTCGAGCGCGGCGGCCTCGATCTGGATCGGCTGATCGCGGTTCTGCGAAAAGCCCTGCATCGCGTTCGGTACGCCTTGCATCGTGCTCTGCGCGACCGCTGCGCCTGTGGCGATGCTCAGCGCAGCCGCTGCGATGATGGCGCGACGCTTGACGTCATTGCGCGGGAAAACATGAGCCATGAAAATCACTTTGAATTCGAATTCGCAGACTTGCTCTTCTTCGCCGGCGGCGGCGCGACCGGCGCGGGCTGCGCGACCGGCGCGGGCGTTGCATCATCCGTGCTGATCTTGTCCAGATGCATCACCACATTGCCTTCGAAACGGATGACGTCGCCGCCTTCGGTGATGCGCAAGCGATCGGCGGTCAGCGTGCCGTTGGTCAATTTGACGTCGACATGCTCATCCGAGGAGACCGTGCCCTTGTTCATGTCGACGAAGGCCGAATTCAGCCGCGCCTCGTAGCCGGTCGAGGTGCGCACGAAGACGTCCTTGTGCAAATCGAGCTGCTGCTGCTTGTTGTCGAAGCGGCCGGTGCGGGCATCGAGGAACACGGTCGACTGGTCTTCCATCAACACTTTCGCGCGCAGATCGTTGAGGTCGACATGATCGGGGTCGGTGATGTCCTGCGTCGCAGTCTTGGCCCACAGCTCGTAGGGCCGCTGGTCCGGCGTGAAGCCTGAGAGGTGCGGCGATTCCATCGTGATCTTGGTGCCCGTGACCACGAGGTTCCCGGAGTCGAGCTTGATGGGGATCTGGAAGGGATTGAGCAAGGTCGAGACCAGGACAATTGCAGCCAGGGACGCAGCCACCGTCACCGGGACTGCGATGCGCAGAATCCGCACCAGACGGCTGTGGCGCGCCGCGCTGGCAAACTTCGCCGCAAGCGCAGCGTCGTAGGTGGGAAACTGGGCCGAATTCACCGCTGCTCCGGGTGTCGCTCGCCTTGTCCGGTTCAAGGCCGCGCCATTGTACCCGCGACCGCTGGAATATGCAGCCCGCGACAAACCGGCACGAAAGTGTCCGAAACGAGGCGGCAGCCCTGGTCCGCTTGCTGTCATTCCGGGGCGATGCGAAGCATCGAACCCGGAATCTCGAGATTCCGGGTTCGGCTCTTCGAGCCGCCCCGGAATGACGTCGAAACGATCTCAGGAATGCGCGAAAATGTCCTCTTCCTCCCAGCCTTGGAGGTCGAGCAAAGCGCGGGTCGGCAGGAAGTCGAAACAGGCTTTTGCCAGCGCCGTGCGGCCCTCCCGGACCAGCATGGCGTCCAGCCGCTCGCGTAAGGCATGCAGATGCAGCACGTCGGAGGCGGCATAGGCCAGCTGCGGCTCGCTCAGGCTGTCGGAACCCCAATCGCTGGACTGCTGCTGCTTGGAGAGGTCGACATTGAGCACCTCGCGGACGAGATCCTTGAGGCCGTGGCGGTCGGTATAGGTGCGGGTCAGGCGGGAGGCGATCTTGGTGCAGTAGATCGGGCCCGTCATCACACCGAAGGTCTGGTACAGCACCGCGACGTCGAACCGGGCGAAATGAAAGATCTTGGTGATGGCGGGATTGGCCAGCAGCGCCTTCAAATTCGGCGCATCGGTGTGGCCCTTGGGGATCTGCACCACGTCGGCGCTGCCGTCGCCCGGCGAGAGCTGGACCACGCAGAGCCTGTCGCGGTGCGGGTTGAGCCCCATGGTCTCGGTGTCGATCGCCACCGCGCCGGTGTAGCGGGAGAGGTCAGGCAGGTCACCGCGGTGCAGGCGTACGGTCATGACGTTTCAAACCCCTCAAATCGAATCGGTCGCTCGGCAGCATAGGCAAATCGGATGGTCCGCGATTTAGCCATTAGGGACAGGCCGCGCAAGCCGCGACGGCTCAGATCGCCGCCAGCATGATGCAGACCATCGCCGCCACGGTGGTGCGGCTGGCGCCGTCGCGGAAGGCGTAGATGATGGGGTCATCAGGCATCTCGCGGCGATGCGCGATCATCAGGGCCCGGCCGAACCAGTAGAGCAGCAGCGGCGCGAGCAGCCACAGCATCCAGGGCCGGCTGTAGAGCGGCGTCACCGCCGAGGACGAGACGTAGAGCGCAAACACCGTCACCGCATTCATCGCGCTCGCCGCCGCCATCGCGGCGATGATGTGGAGATCGCTGATGCGGTAGTCGCGGTTGGAGGGATCGGCGAGGCCCTCGTCCTGGCGCAGGCTGAGCTCGCTGAAACGCTTGATCAGCGCCAGCGAGGTGAACACGAACAGCGAGAACACCATCAGCCATTCCGACAGTATCACGCCGGCGGCGACGGCGCCGGCGACAATGCGCAGGCAATAGAGGCCGGCGAGCGTGACCACATCGACCAGCATCTTGCGCTTGAGCACCAGCGAATAGGCGATGGTGGTGACGAGATAGGCGACGAGCACGCCGAGGAAGGTCGGGGAAATGCAGAGGCTGGCAGCGAAGGCGAACAGCCACAGCACGGGGATCGCCGACAGCGCCGACGAGATCTTGAGGTCACCCGCGGCCAGCGCGCGGTGGCGCTTGGTCCGATGCTGGCGATCGGCGGCGAGGTCGAGCAGATCGTTCATCAGATAGGCGCCCGAGGCGCAGGCCGAGAACGCCAGGAACGCCAGCAGCGTGGTGCCGAGCGTTGCGACATTGACCTGATGCGCGGTGAGAACAGGCACGAACACCAGCGTGTTCTTGGCGTATTGATAGAGCCGCAGCGCCTTCGCCCAGGTGCGAAGACTGGCGCGATCACGATCGACGTGGTCGATGCATTCGATCGCGGCGCGATCGAACGGCAGATTGTCGCCGGCCGCAAGGTCGGCTGGGGTCACGACGCCGTCGAAGCCGAGATGCGCCGAGATGCCCGCCGCCTGGTCGGCAAAGCGCTCCGCGACCAGAAAGATCTTCGCGCCCCGCGCCCGCGCCGCCAGTGCCCGGTTCAGCACCTCGGCATCATAGGGCAGGCGGGCGTAGTCGATCCTGGCGCGTGCCAGAACCTCCGTCATTACAGCCATGCCCGGACGTCCGCGCGCTCCGAAACGGGCCAGCATGCGGGCAGGGGCAGAGAACAGCGCCTCCATCAGCAATTCCGAGCGCAGCAGGGCGCCTTCGAGATCGATGACGAGAGTACGGGCCGGCGCCGGCCTCGCCTGCGGCGCGGCCTCACTCGGATCGTACTGCCAGGCGGGTTGCTCCATCCGAAAACGCTCTGACTTGCCGCGACCCGGCCGGCCCCAAGGGCTGGCGGGCAGCGGGAAAAGGACGGCCGCGAGCCTAGGCGGCATTGGCTAAGGGCGGCTTAACCCTTCGGCAAAGGGGACCGCGAAGCCAGCTGTTGCAGGGATCCCACAATCCGGCACGCGCTGGATATACCAGCCGAACCCGAGGTCCGAGCCGGTGGTAATCGGCGGCGCCGACCCTATCTGAGCCCGGTTTCTCACACGCATCAGGTGCCATGACAGACCAGACGCTCGCCGCGCCGATCGACGATCAGCAGCAAAGCCAGCGCGGCTTTACGCGCTACCAGTCGCTCCTCGTGGCGCTGCTCGCTTTCGCGCAGTTCACGATCATTCTCGACTTCATCATCATGTCGCCGCTCGGCGCCATCATGATGCCCTCGCTCGACATCACGGCCGGGCAATTCGGCGTCGCGGTGTCGGCCTACGCCTTCAGCGCCGGCTTGTCGGGCATCCTCGCCGCCGGCTTTGCCGATCGCTTCGACCGCAAGCGGCTGCTGCTGTTCTTCTATGCCGGGTTCACGCTCGGAACCCTGCTGTGCGCGCTGGCGCAGAATTATCATGTGCTGCTGCTCGGCCGCATCGTCACCGGCCTGTTCGGCGGCGTGATCGGCTCGATCGTGCTCGCCATCGTCACCGACCTGTTCGCGCTGCATTTGCGCGGCCGCGTGATGGGGTTTGTGCAAACAGCCTTTGCCGCGAGCCAGGTGCTCGGCGTTCCCGCCGGGCTGTTCCTGGCCAATCACTGGAATGGGCATGTCTGCTTCTTTGCGATCGTCGGCCTGTCGATCCTGTCGATCGCCGTCATCGCCTTTGCCATGGAGCCAGTCGATGCGCATCTGAAGCTGAAGCAGGATCGGAACCCGTTCCACCATCTGGTCGCGACGGTCAGCGAGCCGCGCTACACGCTGGCCTTCGCGGTCACGACCTTGCTGGCGACGGGCGGCTACATGCTGATGCCGTATTCCAGCGCCTTCACCGTGAACAATATCGGCATCGACATCGTGCATCTGCCGACGATCTATCTGGTCTCCGGCCTGTTCAGCATCGTCACCGGACCGCTGGTCGGCCGCGCGGCCGACGCGTTCGGCAAATATCCGACCTTCGTGTTCGGCTGCGCGATGACCATCGCTATGGTGCTGATCTACACCCATCTCGGCCACGTCTCGCTGGCCACAGCGATCGCCGTCAACGTGCTGCTGTTCGTCGGTATCTTCTCGCGCATGATCCCGTCGCAGGCGCTGATCTCGGCCATCCCCGATCAGAGCCAGCGCGGCGCGTTCAGCGCGGTCAGCGCCTCGCTGCAGCAGCTCTCCGGCGGCCTCGGCTCGGTGCTCGCGGCCGCGATCATCTCGCAACAAGCCGACGGCTCGCTGCTGCATTTCGAGCGGATCGGCTACGTCGTCGTCACGACCACTGTTATCACGCTGGTGGCGATGTATTTCGTGCAGAAGGGGGTGGCGGAGAAGGCGGGGAAGCGGGTGGTGTGAGGGCGTCTCTTGCCGCTTCCTAGAGCATGATCCGGAAAAGTGTGATGCGGTTTTCCGAAAAGATCATGCTCAAACAAAGAGCTAAAGCGCGATAACGGTTCAACCCAATCTCATCGCGCTTTAGGTCCGGTGACAGCCGGAGCTATCTGACGTCAGCGTTCCGTCGAGCCGCATCAGTGCCGTGTCCGGATTGCACAGGAGCGAAGGTTGCGTGACCTTGTCCATGATCTGACGCCCGGCTTGCTGAAAGATTTCCTTTAGCCCTCCGCCCGACACGACGATTAGATCGGCGTCCGTCAGCTCCTGATAGGATGGTTGGGTCATTTCCCTTCTCCTTCGACTTCACTGGGGCTTGCCGTGCCACTGCACGCCGCCGTCCGAGGAAACCGACCAAACACCGTTCACACCGCCAAGGCTGCCCGGCCACGTAACAGCCATACCGCCATTGCTTTTCGTTCCCCAGGCGATAGCTCCGGTATGTCCTGATGTGCCGAAATTACCTGATCCTCCCGCAACGTCGTCGAGCCGGTCGAGGGACAGTTCATCGATGTCTGACATTGCGCACATGGTCTTCTCTCCATCCGAAGGTCATCCCGCCCATCGGGTTGATGCCGCACCTTGCCTCAGAGCCGGTGTTCCGACCGTGAGTAGGATCACGCAGCAGATGGAGCAGGAGCTTGTTGCTGGAGCAGTGCGGACTTCCGCCGGCATGTTGGGCGCGCGTCCCGCCTCAACAGCCGCGTGGCCCAACTTCGCGAGCGGCGGGCGTCATCAATGCTTTCGTTCCGAGAGAAACCTTCCGGTCGCGCTTGCCAACCAGCGCTCATACGTCAGCAGGTACGATCTTGCGAAAGCAGTCGACGCCCGTGATGGCGTGTTGCCGAGGCCGAGACATCGAGAGAACCATCTGTGCCACCCGCCTGTCCCCATGGGAGACAGAAAACCCTCAGTTCTCAAGGGCTTCGAGCACGATCATTGTCTCGATGACGGTGGTGCCCAGGAAAGGACTCGAACCTTCACGGCCGTTAAGCCACTGGCACCTGAAGCCAGCGCGTCTACCAATTCCACCACCTGGGCATGCCGTTTGGGGCACGGAGGCGGTTACTACGGTTCGGTGACGCCGTTGTCAATTCATGGTTCTGGATGCCGATTGCGCATCGCACACCGCCCCGGTAGAAGCCTGATATCGCGTACTCTTCCTGCAGGAATGGACCTCCATGGCATCGAATCTGGAAACTCTCGTCACGGTTTTCGGCGGATCGGGGTTTTTGGGCCGGAATGTGGTTCGGGCGCTGTGCCGGCGGGATTACCGGATCCGGGTTGCGGTGCGGAGGCCGGAACTCGCCGGCCACCTGCAGCCCTCGGGCAAGGTCGGCCAGGTCCACACCATCCAGGCGAACCTGCGCTACCCTGGATCGGTCGAGGCGGCGGTGCGTGATTCGCATGTCGTGATCAATCTGGTCGGCATCCTCACCGAGGGCGGCGCCCAGACCTTCGACGCCGTCCAGGCCAAGGGCGCCGAGACCGTCGCCAAGGCGGCGGCCGCGGCGGGCGCCGACCTGATCCATGTCTCGGCCATCGGCGCGGATGCTGATTCGCCCTCGCGCTATGCCAAGGCCAAGGCCGCCGGCGAGGCCGCGGTGAGCGCGGCGGTGCCGTCGGCCACGATCTTCCGCCCCTCCGTGATGTTCGGCCCCGAGGACCAGTTCACCAACCGCTTCGCGGCCCTGGCGCGGCTGTCGCCAGTGCTGCCGCTGATCGGCGGGAGCACCCGAATGCAGCCGGTTTATGTCGGCGATGTCGCTACCGCGATCGCGGATGCCGTCGACGGCAAGGCCAAGGCGGGCGCGACCTACGAGCTCGGCGGGCCTGAGGTGCTGACCATGCGCGAGATCATCGAGGCCATTCTCGCTATCACCGACCGCAAACGCACCCTGGTGCCGCTGTCGTTCGGCCTCGCCCGCCTCAAGGCCGCCCTCCTGCAATTCGCCCCTGGTACCTTCAAGCTGACGCCGGACCAGGTCACGCTGCTCGAGCGCGACAATGTCGTGTCGGACGCGGCGAAGGCCGCCGGCCTGACGCTGGAAGGGCTCGGCATCACCCCCGATTCGCTGGAAGCGATCGCCCCGCAATATCTCTGGCG
>NZ_JACOFQ010000048.1:0-44091 GCF_019455395.1 Bradyrhizobium sp. BR 10261 | reverse complement strand
CTCCTGAAGGCGCGTGATGTGCAGGTCGGTGCGATTATTGAGCACGGTGTTGATGACGGCGAGCCCGACGGCACCACCGAGATTGCGCATCAGGTTGAACAGGCCGCTCGCGTTCTTCACTTTCTCGGGCGCAAGCGTGCCGAGCGCGACGTTGTTGGTCGGCACCATCGCGAACATCATGCCGACGCCGCGCAGGATCTGCGGCATCAGCAGCTCGTAGAAATCGTAGTCGCGCGTAATCCAGGTCATCTGGTAGGAGCCGATCGCGAACACGATCAGGCCGAACGCGATCATGTAGCGCATGTCGAGCTTGGCCATGAGCCGGCCGACCAGCGGCGCGACCAGGAACATGGTGATGCCCGAGACGAACATGGTCTCGCCGATCATCAGCGCGCTGTAGCCGCGCACTTCGGCGAGATAGCGCGGATAGATGTAGGTCAGGCCGTACAGGCCGATGCCGATGCAGAATTGCAGCGTGCAGCCGACGGCGAAATTCCGGTCGGAGAAAGTGCGCAGGTTGACGATCGGCTCGGCTGCCGTGAAGACACGCACGAAGAAGGCGATCGCCGAGACGGCGCAGATCGCGGCGCAGATCGCCACCGACGTGTCCTGCAGCCATTCATATTGCGGCCCCTCCTCCAGCACATATTCCAGCGTGCCGAGGAAGCCGGCCATGAACAGCAGGCCCCACCAGTCGAAGCGGTCGAGCAATTCGAAATGCGGCTCGTCGAAATCGACCAGCGCCCAGACGCCGAGGGTGATGCCGATGCCCGGCACGACGTTGATGAAGAACAGCCAGTTCCAGGACATCAAATCGGTGATGTAGCCGCCGACCGTCGGCCCGACAGTGGGAGCCAGCGTCGCAACAAGCCCGATGATGGGACCGACGATGTGGAATTTCGACCGCGGGAACACGGTGTAGGCCGAGGCGAACACCGTCGGAATCATGCCGGCGCCGAGGAAGCCCTGGAGCGCGCGCCACAGGATCATCTCCTCGATCGTGGTGGCGAAGCCGCAGAGCAGGCTCGAAATCGTGAAGCCGGCCGCGGAGATCGCGAACAGGAGCCTTGTGCCGAAGGCGCGCGACAAAAACCCCGATAGCGGAATCGCGATCACTTCGGCGATCAGATAAGCGGTCTGGACCCAGGAGACTTCGCTGGAGCTTGCCGACAGGCCGGCCTGGATTTCGCTCAAGGACGCCGAGACGATCTGGATGTCCAGGATCGACATGAACATCCCGAACACCATGATGATGAAGGCGAACAGCCGCTTCGGCGCGATGCGCTCCGAAGCGGGATCCGCCAGCATGGCAGGGGTAGCAGTCGTGGCGTTCGCCATGGTCTGACCTCGCAGCGCCGATCGCGCGCCTACTGCGGATGGATCATGGTGGGATCGTCGAGATCGATCTCGCTGTCGGCGTCGGCGGCGCCCTGGTTGGTGTCGACGGTGGCGTAGACCGACATGCCGGCGCGGAGCAGGTTCTGCTTGGCGACCGACTTCGGCACGCGGATGCGGACCGGGACGCGCTGCACGATCTTGGTGAAGTTGCCGGTGGCGTTGTCGGGCGGCAGCAGCGTGAACACCGAGCCCGCGCCCGCCGCAATGCTGTCGACGACGCCGGAGAACTTGCGCATGCCGTAGGCGTCGACCTTGATCGTCACCGGCTGGCCGGGACGAATCCGCTTGAGCTGCGTCTCCTTGAAATTGGCGTCGATATAGACCTCGTCGAGCGGCACGACATTGCCGAGGCGCTGGCCGACGGCAACGAAATCGCCGGCGTTGACGAGCCGGTTGGAGAAGATGCCGTCGACCGGTGCGCGCACCGCCGCAAAGCCGAGATCGCGCTCGGCCTTGGCGAGCGCGGTCTTGAGCTCGGCGAGCTGCGCCTGGGCTTCGGCCTGCTGGGCCTTGGCGACATCGACATTGCTCACCGCAACATCGTAGGCGGCCTGCGCGGCCTTGACCGCCGCTGCGCCCTGGTCGCGGCCGGCTTCCGAACTCTCGAAGGTCGCGCGCGAGGCAAAGCCCTTGCTGCTCAGTGCCTGCTGGCGCTCATAGTCGAGATCGGCGCGCTTGAGCCCGGCCTCGGCCGAAACGAGCTGTGCCTTGGCCTGCGCGACCTGGCTGTCGAGCGCCGCGACCTGGCGGCCGATGCGGTCGATGGTGGCCTGCTGGGTCGCGATCTTGGTCGCGGCGGCGTCGACAGCGATCTTGTAGTCGCCGTCGTCGATACGCATGACGATCTCGCCGGCATGCACCGGCGTGTTGTCTCTGGCCAGGATCGAGGAGATATGGCCGGCCACGCGCGCGCCCAGCATGGTATTGTTGGCACGGACATAGGCGTCGTCGGTCGAGACATAGAAGCGGCCGACCAGCGTGTAGTAACCGGCATAGCCCGCGGCTGCGAGCGCCAGCACCAGGCCAACGCCCATCATGACGAATTTGCGCTTGCCGGGTTTCGGCACCGCAGCGGCGGGGGCGGTCGGAGCCGGCTGATTGGTCACAGGCTTCTCCGGCGTCGCCTCGCCGGTGCGGCGCTTGCTTTCTTCGACCACATGAGACCGCAACTGCTCGGCGAGGGCTGCGGACGTCCCGGTCGCAGCTTCGCCGTTCGCCGTCGTCGTCTCCACCGCTTCCTGGCGAAGGACGCGCGCAGCCTGGTCTCTCGATGTGGCCATAAAGGCCTCCCCAATAAAAACGCGATCGGGGGCAGCCGTGGCACGGCCGCAATCCCGCTCACTCATCTCAAATACCATTGACCGAACGGTTCGGTCAATATACTAAATATTCCCGGGCGGACCCTACTGGCCCGAATCCTTTATTTGGGTTCAATCACCCCAAGACCGCGCCAAGACCGCGCCAAAACCTTTGGAGACCCTGAACCAATGGTTGCAGCAAGCCGTGAACATCTGCACGCCCTCCCGGACGAGGACAGCTCCAAGCGCCGCCAGATCCTGGCCGGCGCCCGCAAGGTGTTCATGGATCTGGGTTTTGACGGCGCCAGCATGGGTGAGATCGCGCGCGCGGCCGGCGTCTCCAAGGGGACGCTCTACGTCTACTTCGCCGACAAGAGCGCGCTGTTCGAAGCCATCCTCGAGGAGGAAGCGCTGTTTCACGGCCAGGTCGTGTTCAATTTCGACCCTGCGCGCGATGCCGAGACCACGCTGAAGGATTTCGGCCAGGCCTATCTGCATCTGCTCTGCCGGCCCGGCGGCGGATCGGCGATTCGCACCGTGATGGCGATTGCCGAGCGCATGCCCGACGTCGGCCGCCGCTATTATCTGCGCGTGCTGGACAAGACCATCAACCGGCTGTCCGAATATCTGAAGGCCCATGTCGCCTCCGGCGATCTCGCCATCGACGATTGCGACCTTGCGGCCTCGCAGTTCATGGAACTGAGCAAGGCCTCACTCTTCCTGCCGCTCATCTTCCAGGCCGCACCGCCGCCCTCGGAAGAGCGCATGACGGAAGTGATCGACAGCGCGACGCGGATGTTCCTGGCCGCGTACAAGGCGAAGTGAGCGGAAGCCGGCGACGCGTTGCGCCTGCGGTTCGTGCCGCTTTATATTGAGCGCCATGTCCCGTGACCTTCGCCCGCCGGTCGATATCCTCCATTATGAGATCGTCCAGGAACAAGCCTCGGCGCTTGGACGGATGGGCCGCACGCTCGAGCAGGCGCTCGCGCGCCTGCGCGAATTCGACGCCGCCCATGAAACCTCGGACTCGTCCTCGGAGACGCCAGCCGCGATGCAGCCTGCCAGGCGCAAGCTGGTGATGGAGGCCGGTCAGGCGCTCTGGATGTTCGTGGTCCAGCGCGAAGCCACGGGCCTGCGCGACAGCCGCCATATTATGCGGACCTACGACGTCCCGGCCGAGGTGCAGCTCTGCATGGGGCTGGCCCCGCCGCCGTCGAAGCCGGCTTCGAAATGATTGTGCGCGGCGTCGAGCGCTAATCGGTCACCTGCTTCCTCAACGCCGCGAGATCGTTGACGACCATTTTGGTCGCACCGGTCGAGATGATGCCGTCATCTTGCAGCCGGCCGAGGATCAGGCTGATCGACTGCCGTGTCGCACCGATCATGCGCGCCAGGTTGGCCTGCGTGATGCGGCCGAGCGAAATCGGGCCATTCTCGTCCTGAGCAGCGTTCTCGCACAGCTTCACCAGCAGCAGCACCAGCCGCTCCGCCGCCTTCTGCCCCGCCAGCGTCTGCGCCAGCATCGAATAGGTCTCGCCCTTGAAGCCGAGGCACTCGATCAGTGCCACCGCAAACGACGGCGATCGTGCGATCAACGTTCGGATCGCGTCCTGGTCGAGATGCAGCGCCTCGACCCGGCCAAGCGCCCGGGCCGACCAGCTATGGCGATGATCGCCGAGAATGTAGGGCGCACCGACGAAGTCGCCGGCCTCCCAGGTCGCCAGCATCAGCTCGCGTCCCTGTGTGCCGGCATGGGTACTTTCCACGATCCCGTTCAGGATGATGTGGATGCCGTTCGCGGGCTCTCCCTCCCGCAGCAGATATTCGCGGTTCTGGTAGGCCGCGAGCCTGCCGGTCCGCATCACCAGGTCGAGATCGGCCTTGTCGAGCGCCTTCAGCACAAAACGTCCGGTCCCGGCCCTTTGCACCTCGGCGCAAGGCCCACTTGAAGGCTGACCCGGATCTGCCTCCTCATGCGCATGACTGCGCCCCACAATCGGTCTCCCTTCGAGCGACGGCTCGAAGGCTAGGAGGTCTCCGGTCGGATTGCAACGCGGGGGAAATGCTCAAGCCTGGGCTTCCGCCTCCGTGAATGCGCAGGCGAGGTCGGTGAGCAGGCGCTCCCGCCCCGCCGGCGCCAGAAAGGTGACGCCATAGGGCACGCCCGCCCTGGTCATCGCATTCGGCACCGCGATTGCGGCGAGCCCCAGCGGATTGGCGTAGTTCGTGTAGTAGCCATTGTTGAAATTTGCCGTCAGCGGATCGCGCGCGACGTCGTCAATCGTGAGGACGGTTCCGACCGTCGGCACGACCAACGCGTCGTGAGTTGGCCAGAAGTCACGCGGCGAACGCTGCACCTCCTTGACCTTGTAGAGCGCGCGATAGGCGTCCGCCGCGGTGAACTTCCGGCTGCCGACGACGAGATCGCGCACGATCCCGAGGCCGGCATCCGGATTGGCATCGAGGAACGCGCCGACCGAAACATCCCGCTCGGCGAGGAACGGCCCGAAGAACATCAGATCGTTGATCGAGGTGAACGGCGAAAAATCGGTGGAAGCGACCGACATGTCGAGCCGCCGCAACTTGCGAAGCCCGCCGCCGAACAGCCTCTCCGTCTCTTCGTTGCCGAAGAACCTGAGCTGGTCCGGTCGAGGTGTCGCGATCCGGAATGGCCGCGTCGGAGGCATCTGCTCCGTCCAGCCGGCAAAATCGACTGGTGAAAAGCAATCCTCGGGATCGCGTCGCGCCAGCGCCCGATAGACGTCATAGCCGTCGCCCGGCTCCCGCGTGTAGAGCGAGATGGTATCAAAACTCCGGCAAGCATAGACCATGCCCCGCTGGCTGAACGCACCCGGTGCCGGCTTGAAGCCTGTGACACCGCAATAGGACGCCGGCACCCTGCCCGATCCGCCAGTATCAGTGCCGAAGGCAAAAGACGATGTGCCTGACGCGACCGACACCGCGGCGCCCGAGCTGGAGCCGCCGGGAATGTAGTCCGGATGATGCGGGTTGCGCGCGATGCCATAGGGCGAGCGCACACCGACGAGGCCGGTGGCAAACTGATCCATGTTCGTCTTGCCGATATAGATCGCTCCCGCGGCGATGGCGTCGGCGACAACCGGGCTCGTGGCTTTCGCGACATAAGCGAATTCCGGACAGGCCGAAGTGGTCTGCTCGCCGGCGACATCGATACAGTCCTTCACCGAGACGATCAGCCCGTAGAGCGGCAGCTTGTCGATTTCATGGGCGCGCGCATCGAGCGCACGCGCGGAGGCCATGACATTCTCGGGTTTGGCTTTCGATATCCAGACGCCGCTTTGGTCGGCATCCCCAAGGCGCGACAGCACATGCGTGGCGACATCGGATGGCTTGAGCGCGCCGCTGCGATAGGCGGCGCGCAGATGGCGGGGCGCGATATCCATGTCGTTCATGTACCTGCAGCAACGGGACTATGCCGGCGAGACGAGCCCGCCGGCACTGCCCTCAGTGGCCGATGACTTTCTCGAGATAGGCCGGCTGGACGAAGGTTTCGAAGTCGGTGCGAGGCAGCAGTTTCGGCAGTCGCTCCTGCTTGACCAGAAAGTCGGCGGTCGACACCAGCGTATCGACGAACTTGCCTTTCTTTGCGGACGTGCCGAGATATTCTCCGGTGAGCTGCTTGTCGCAGGGGACCATGCCGGTGCCCTTCATCATGCGCGTTGCATCCTCGAGCGGCAGCGACAGTTCCTCCGCGATGATCTCGGCCGTCTTCTCCGGATTCTTCAGCCAGAAATCGATCCCCTCGCACTCGGCCTTGACGAACTTCTCGACGTAGGAAGGATATTTGTCCGCGAACGCATTCATGACGACGCCGATGTCCCAGGTCGGGTAACCGCGCTTGGCCATCTCTCCCGAGGTGATGAGGATCTTGCCGCCGTTCTTCACGGCCTTGTCGAGGTTCGGTTCCCAGAACCAGGCGGCATCGATGTCACCGCGAAGCCAGGCCGCTGCGATATCCGACGGCGCGAGATCCAGGATCTTCATGGAAGCGGGATCGACGCCCTCGTCCTTCAACGCCTGGAGCAGAAGATAATGCGTGGTCGAGCCGAACGGCGCGGCGACCGTCTTGCCCTTGAGGTCCTTGAACGAGGTGATGTTCTTGTCGGTGCGGACCACCATCGACTCGACATAGTCGAGCATGTTGATGACGAGGATACCCTTGATCGGCAAGGCACGCGTGACCCCGATCGCTGTCGGCGGATTGCCGAGGCCGCCGAAATCGACGTCGTTGCCGGCGATCGCGCGCAGCATGTCGCCACCACCTCCGACCTTGACGTATTTGATCTCGACGTCAGGCATCTCCTTGGCGAGCAGGCCGAGGTGTTTTGTCACGAGCTGCGCGTTCACCAGGTTGAGATAGCCGACCGTGATCTTGGCCGGCTTGTCCTCGGCGCGAGCGGTGGACGTGAGTGCGAGCGTAGCAAGAGCGAGCGCGGCAACAAGTCTCTTCATCATACTGATCTCCCTCGGATTGGATTCAAGCCCATGGCATCAACAGTTTCGCGATGCCGCGCATCATCAGGTCGAGCACGACGCCGGTGAGGCCGAGCACGATCAGGCCCATGATCACGACGTCGGACAGCAGGAACTTTGCGGCGTCCCAGATCATCCAGCCGATACCGGCGGATGCCGCAACGATCTCGGCGGCGACAAGAACGGTGTAGGTGAAGCCAAGCGAGATCCGCATGCCGGCAAGGATCAGCGGACCGGCTGCGGGCAAATAGACGTGAAACAGCAGGTCGCGCCGGGTCGCACCGAGCGATTGCGCGGCACGCACATAGACCGGATCGACGCTTGTGACCGCCTGGATCGTCGAGATGACGATGCCCGGCAGGCCGGCGAGAAACAGCAACGACAGTTTCGAGCTTTCGCCGATGCCGAGCCACATCACCAGCAGCGTGTAGAGCCCGAGCGGCGGCAGCGGCCGGTAAAACTCGATCAGCGGATTGAGCAGCGCGCGCGCATTGCGCGAGACACCCATCAGGATTCCCAGCGGAATGCCGATCAGGCAGGCCAAGGCGAAAGCGACGAGAATGCGATAAAGACTGGCACCGAGATGCTGAAGCAGCGTTGCGCCCTGGTAGCCCTTGGTCATGGTCTTGATGAAGGCAGCCCACACCGCCTGCGGCTTCGGCAGAAAAAGCTCGTTGGCCCAGCCCATCTCGGTAACGACGGCCCATGTCGCCAGCAGCACGGCGACGGTGAGCGTCGAGAGCAGAACGGACCGCGAGACCTTCGGGAGCCTCAGGCTGCCGCGCCGCGTGCGATCAGCCGAGATCGGAATGGCCATGGGGCTAGCCTCGACGCTCATGTTCGGACTCCCAGGATCTGCATGATGGTCAGCGCATAGATCCGCGTCGCCATCACCGACTTGGTGATCGAGATGTTCTCGTTGTCGACGGCCCAGCCGTCCTCGCCGGGACCGAAGGTCACCGCGTTGATGCCGGCCTCGCGGAAGCGGATGGTGTCGTTGAAGGCGTTCTTGCGATTGACGCCGGGCTCGCGGCCCATCAGGCGCCGGTACACCGCGCGCAAGGAGCGGCAAGGCTCCTCCTCCACCGGCACCGGCTCGGTTGCGTTGACGAACAGAGAGCCCGGTACCTGGCGCACCGCGACCTTGACGTCGTTGACGCCCGCAAACGTTTCCTTGCCGAGGCGCTCGATGTCGGACAGGACGCTGTCCAGCGTCATGCCGGGCACGACGCCGACCACCGCAAGCGTGATGGTGCAGGCATCCGGAGAGAACTGCATCTCGCCGGGCAGGCCACCGCGAATGCGCACCACCGAGCAACAAGGTGGCGTGTGGCCCATGAACTTGCTGGGGACATGCGTGAACGCCATCTCCTTCAGCTTCGGCAGCAGCTTGGCCGCCTCCATGATGGCGTTGACGCTGATGTCGGGCCGCCAGATGTGCGACTTGATGCCCTGGACCGTCACCTCGACCAGGCAATGACCTGAATTGGCGACCGAGAGGTTCATGCCCCAATCGCCGGAGACGTCGCCCCAGGCCGTCGGCTCCGCAGTGATCTCGTAGTCGGCGGTCAGGCCGACCTTGCTCAACATATAGATGGAGCCCTCGGTACCGTTGCGCTCCTCGTCGACGGTGTAGCAGCACATCAATGTGCCATCGAACTTCACACCCTCCTCGATCAGCGCCTGCACCGCCAGCAGCGATGCGGCGAGATTGCCGCGCGTGTCGGATGTGCCGCGGGCATAGAGCAGGTCACCGTGACGCGTGGCCTTGAACGGATCGAAATCCGTCATGTGCCATTTCTCCGGCTCGACCACCGGATAGGTATCGAGGTGATCGTTGAGGATCAGCGACGGCGCTCCCTCGCGTCCCTTCAACACGCCGAGCACGTTCGGCCGGTGCGGCTGCGCGCTGTGCTTGCTGACCTCCATGCCGAGGGCTTCGAGCTTGCCCGCGACCAGCATCGAGATTGCCTCTTCCTCGGCCGGCGGCAGGTCGGGATCGAGTGGATTGCCGGAGCGGGGCTGGCCGGTGCGGATCAACTCCGATGCCAGTTCAAGCCAGCGCTGCTCCGTGATGCGCGACAGCACGCGCTGCTCGAGTTCGGAATAAGGCGGGGTGACAGGCATCTGCATGACGGTTCCGATGGCTCACGGCGCCGGCCGCGCCGCTTCGTTGCAGCACCTTCATTGCAGCGACTGTGCCAACCACCCGAAATACCCGTCAGGACGTGATTAGTGATTGCAGTTCAATGATTTGGACCGAAATCCTGACCGCGCAAATTTTTGCGCCCCAGGTCCGCTTTGCCGAAGACGCAACGCAGGCTGAACAGACTGTCCTCAGCGTGCGAGCGGCTCGCGTCTGGCTAGTCGTCCGAGAACTCGTCTTCCTCGTTGATCCTCTCGTGCTTGCCGCTCTTGCGCCCGCCAAGCGAGCCGGTCACGTAGGGATCGCGACTGTTCGCATAAGGATTGTGCTTGCCCGCGCGCGCGGCGACCTCTTCGCCGGAGACTGCGGCCGGCTGGCAGATCAGGCGACGGCTGGCACGGCGCATCAAATCGACGTGGATGTGATCGTAATGATAGACGTTGGAGCCCGGTGCCAGCACCGTGGTGAAATGTGCGCACGCGCCCGACTGGACGTCGCGCAGGAACCCCTGCTCTTCCGGCATGCCGTGCCAGCCGTCCTTCACGGTGATGCGGCGGCCGTCGGCAAGCGTGAAGGCGGCGATATCGAGCGCGTTGCCGAAGGCGTGCTCGGAGATATGGGCGTGCGGGTTGCCGTTCATGCCGCGGCAGGAATAGGCGGAGATCTGCTTGATCTCGACCACGCGGGCGCCGAACCAGCGCATCGCCGACGGCTGCACGCTGTCGGCAAACCAGCGATCGAGCTCCGACACGATCGGACAGGCGAGCGTCGCCGTCGGCTTCACCGCGACGGGACCGACGGCAGTGACGGGATCGCCCTGCGCAGGGCCAAGACGCGGCAAAGGCTGTTGCGCCGGCGCCTGTGAATACGGCGCTGGAGCGGGCTGCCGCGCCGGATAGCTCGGCGCATTCATATAGCGCGCGGCACCCGCGGCGTCCGTTCCGTCGGGCGGCAGATCGATCTCGTCTTCCTGCGGTGCGACGCCAGGCGCGCTGAGCGACACCGGGCCAGAGGACGCGCCATAGCCGGCGGGCTGGCGCACCGCGCTTTCGGGATAGTTCGAGCGCTGCGGATAGCCGGAGGCTGGATAGTTCTGTTGCGGCCGGCTCACCGGCCAACGCGGCTGGTTGCCGATATTGCCGGGCGGTCGCAGCTCCTCGTCGGCGAAACCATAGCTGCCGGCGGGTTCACCGATGGCGGCGACCTTCAGCGGGAACTCGGCGCCGCACATGCCGGGGCCGGAGATCGGATCGATCCGGACGATGTCCGCGCTCTCTTTCACGGCGCCCGATTTCAGGCACGCCGCTTCGGCCTCGGCTCGCCACGGTTCGCGTTCGGCCTGGAAAAAGCCGCGTCCGCAACCCGCGAGCGAAACGAGGACGATGGAGCCGACGAGATACAAACGAACTCCGCGCGTCATGCGCGGCAGGTTCGGTGAATTTACTTAAAGACTCTTCAACGTGTTGATTTCAAGCTTCCTTAACCATGCCGGCCGCGCACGGCAGGTGCAGACGGCAGCGAGGCGACGTTGGCTGGCCCCGGCTGCCGTTGTGAGGTCCGTCACAGAAGGCCGCAGCAGTCAGGCCTAGGGTCGAACCACATCGGGCCCAGGGGCGACTTCAATCCATCTCGGCACCCAAGCCCTTTCGAGACCCAAGCCATTTCGGAGGTTGTCATGAACAAGCTCACCATCGCCGCCGCGGCACTCTTCCTCGCCTCGACCGCCGTCGCGCATGCCGGCAGTTCGATCTCGTTCCAGATCGAAGGCCAGAACATCCGCATCGAGACGCCGCGGAATTGCGCCTCGCTCGATTGCGTCACCATCGTGGCGCCCGGCCTGTCGAACAAGCCGATCAGGCTCAACAACATCAACCTCAACGGCCTTGGCTCCTCCAAGGACGATGGCGACAGCACACCGCCCGCGACGACGGCGCAGCCCGCGCCGGCTCCAGTGCAGCAGCAGCCCGTGACGCCAGCGCCGGTGCAGGCGACCGCGCCCGCTGTCGCGCCCGCCGCCCCGGCCGTTGCCGCCGCACCGTCCGTCGACACGACCACGCAGCCTGCGCCCGTTGCAGCTCCCGCTCCGGTCGTTGCGCCTGCGCCGGTTGCTGCTGCGCCCGCTTACACAGCACCGCCGGCGCCGGCTCCTGTTGCGCCGGTGCAGGCCGCGAACACGCCGATCGGCGTGTGGGCGACCGAAGAGAACAAGGGCAATGTTCGCGTCGAACAGTGCGGCCCCAATCTCTGCGGCTATGCCGAGAAGACCAATGAGCGCATCCTGATCAACATGAAGCCGGACGGCGCCAAGTGGAGCGGCCGCATCCACGATCCCGATTCCGGCCGCAATTACGACTCGACGATCGCCATGAAGGGCCCGAACGCGCTGCGCGTGCAGGGCTGCGCTTTCGGCGGAATGTTCTGCGGCGGCCAGACCTGGAAGCGCATGAGCTGACACCGGCGCGGTCGCAACGGCACACACAAACTCTTCGTCATGCCCGGGCTTGTCCCGGGCATCCACATTCTTGGTGCAGCAAAGCAAGACGGGGATGGCCGGGACATAGGCGAGCGTAAGCGACGCCGTTCTTCAAACGGCTATGCCCGGCCATGACGATGTGGAAATATCGGTGCGCCTCAGGGACACGCCGTTTGAACGTTCGCCCGTCCCATGCAACAGATGTTCATCCGCCGTTCAGCAATCTCCGGCTGATATCGGCCGATCTCGCCTTGTGTTCTCACCGGGACCTCATTCGTGGCTTTGATGGTGGCTTGGCGCCGCGTCATGTTTGCTTTGTCGCTGCTGGCGCTGCCATTCGCAGGCGCGGACAATGCGCGCGCCTCCGACGCAACCGAACTCGCGCAGGCGCAGCCACAAGCGCAGCCGACGCCCACGGCCTCCCCCTCGCCGGCGCCATCAGCGGACGCGCAACCTGCCGCCGTGGAGCCGATCGGCAACGTCGCGACCGTCACAGGAATTGCGACCGTGATCCGCGACAAGAACTCCTATCCGCTCAAGGTGCGCGACGACATCTATCTCAACGATGTCGTGCAGACGTCCTCGAACTCCTCGCTCGGCATCACCTTCAACGACGCCACCACGTTCAATCTCTCCGCCAGCGCCAAGATCACCATTGACAACTACGTCTATGAGGACGGCGGCAAGCAGAACTCGGCGATCTTCGACATCGGCAAGGGCACGGTCGCCTTCGTCGCGGCCGCGGTGGCAAAGACCGGCGACATGAAGATCGCAACGCCGACGGCAACGCTCGGCATCCGCGGCACCACCGGCGTCGTCGACGTGCCCGCGAACGCGGCGGCGAGCAGCGCCAACAACGTCAACATCAAGCTCTATCCCGACGCCGACGGCCGGGTCGGCCATATCGACGTCAACGATCGCGCCAGCGGCACGCGGCTCGGCGCGCTGACGCAAGCCTCGAGTGGCTTTGCGATCCGGCCCGGCGCGACCGGCCCCGGTGGCATGCGCTTCGCCGCGGTCCCGATCACGATTCCTCCACAGCAGATCGCGCGCGACCGCGGCATCGTCAGCCAGGTCCACGCCGCGCAAACCACGGGACGCCAGATCGTCACCGAGCAGCGCGATTTCCGCCGCGCCAACCCGACTGCGTTGAGCCGCATTCCGCGGCCGGCGCAGGTGCCGCAGCAACAGCAATTGCGTCCGAACCCGACGCCGACCCCGCAGCAGCCGAACGGCCAGCCCGGCCAGAACAACCGTCCGGGTCAGCAGCCGCAGCCCGGAGCACCGAACCGTCAGGGCACGCAGCAACCGCAGCGCCAAGGGCAGGGACAAGGCGGAGCGACACAGCCGGGTACGCCGCGCGCAGGCCAGGGTCAGCAGCAACCGGGCCAGCAGGGCACGGGTCGACCGGCCGGCCAGCCGCGTCCGGGACAAGGCGCGCAACCCGGGACCGCGACGCCGGCACAGCCACAGCGCGGCGGACAACGTCCGCAGCGGCCAGGAGCGGTCACGCCCGCGCAGCCGAACGGCACCACACCGCTGACGCCGCCGCACACCGGATTGCAGCCCGGAGCGCCACCGACCGTCGAGCCGCAACAAGGCGCCGCGCCACGCCAGCCCGGCTTCCAGCAGCGTCTGCCCGGCGCACAACGCCCCGCCGCGCCGCGCCGACCCGCGCAGGCCCCGCCGCCGAAGGAAAAGAAGAAACGGTAGGTCGGAGGGCTCCGCTCCCTCCCCGTCATTCGAGCGCAGCGAAGCAATCCAGAGTCCCTCCGCGGAAAGGTCCTGGATTGCTTCGCTGCGCTCGCAATGACGGTGTGGAGAGAAACGAACGAAAAGACTCACGCCTCGCCGCGCAGCCAGGCGCGCACCTTCTGCAACAGGCCATGCCGCAACTCGTCAACCGAAGCAGCCTCGGCTGGTGTCAGCGTCTGCAAGGCGGCGTCGATGTCGGCGGCAGCCGGCGCCGGCGTCGGCTCGGGCGCGGGTGACGGTGCAGGGCCGGCCGCGGCGATCGCGATCGGCCCGACCTGGGTGAGAAAGGCGCGCTCATATTCGCGTGAGAGGCGCGCGAGCGCGTCGTCCAGCGGCAACCAATCGACTGCCTTGATGTCGTTCATCAACTTCCGGACCTGGCCGCCCTCGGCCTCCATCCGCCAGAAATGCACCGCTTTCGAGCGCCCTCCCGACTGATACACGAGCGTGCCCAGGAATTCGTGCATGACGACGTCGTGGCCGGTCTCCTCCATCACCTCGCGGTGCGCGGCCTGCTTCGGCGTTTCGCCGTCGTCGAGCTTGCCCTTGGGCAAGACCCATTCATTGCGCTTGCGTTGACGCACGATCGCGATCAGCGGCGCGTCGCCACGCCGCAACACAATACCACCCGCCGCCATCACCGGCGCCCGCGCCATCACCAATCCTGTCATATCGTCTATTCGTCCCCGTGGACGATATAGACGCCGGACGCGGCGGAATGAAGACTAGTTCCGGCGCAGCAGCGCTTGACCTGCACGAATGCGCGTCCCTTCCGCAATTCCCTCGCAGAACGAAAAATCACCCGGCGCGAGGATGATGATGGTCGAGCCGTGCTCGAACCAGCCAAGCTCCTCGCCCTTGGTGACGTTGACGTCGCAAGGAAAATTGACCGGTCCCCTGGTCTGCGCGTTCAGCACCATGTCGAGGAAGTGCAAGCGGATGCTCGCAACCAGGATGGCCGCCACCGGCACCAGCGTCACCGCCTCACCGGTTGACAAATGCGTACGGATCACCGCGCGCTCGTTCTTGCAGAACAGCCGCTCGACGCGCTTCAAGGCGATCGGGTTGACGTTCCAGACGTCGCCATGGATCAGCGTGACGCGCTCGATATGCGCGTCGTAAGGCGCATGGAAACGGTGATACATGCTCGAGGTCAGCCGCAGCGTGACGAAGCTGCCGTTGCGGTGCTGCTCGACCATTGCAGGATCGCCGAGCAGGTCGAGCAGCGAATAGGGCGCGCCCTTGACCTGGAACAGTTCGGTGTCGGCGATCTTCCCGTGGGCGCCCACGATGCCGTCGGAGGGGCTGGCGACCACCGAGGGATCCGGATCGAACGGGCGCAGCCCCGGCTTCAGCTCGCGCGTAAAGCAGTCGTGCAGGCTGGTGAAATGGGTCTGGCGCGCTTCCGACAGATCGAGGTCGGAGAACAGCTTCCAGAGCGCGATGGAAAAATCCCGCACCAGCGGATTCCTGATCTTGGAGAACCAGCCCATGAAGCGAGTCAGGGCTGCGCGGGGAATGCGGTTGGTCAGCAGGAAGTTGAGGTCTTCCTGCTGGGTGAAAGAGGCGATCAGGGCTTTGACTGTCATGAATCTGTCAGCTCACAGGTTTAGCGCTTGTTGTCATGGAAACGACACTCCCGATTCTCTCGATGTCCGCGGCCGCCGCAGCGTCTGCTGCCGCCGTCCTCCCGAAGATCAAGGCGCGGGTCGAGTTGTCCCGCGCCAAGCACCGCTCGCTCGCCGGACACTCCAAGATGTCGCGCCGGGTGGCCAAGCTGCTGCCGTTCTACGAGTTCGAGGGTGACAAATATTTCGGCTGCGACGGCGCGCCCGCCAATGTGATGATGCAGCGCAAGGACGCCTTCTTCCGTCTGGCGCGCATCTACGCCGATCGCTACCCCAGGGGCCGCGCGATGACGAAGGCGGCGGCCGAGATGATCTCCGACCTCAATTTCACCGAAAGCTACCGCGTGCCGTTCCAGTTCTCGCGCCTCGTCCGCGAGCATCTGGGCACCTCGGCGTTCATGGAGTCCTCGAGCGGCGTCACCGTCACCGATGTCGACGGCAACACCTTCTACGACCTCACCGGGTCCTACGGCGTCAACATCTTCGGCAACGACTTCTACAAGGAGTGCATCGAGGGTTCCGAGAAGCGCGCGCATGCGCTCGGCCCGGTGCTCGGCCCCTACCATCCTGTCATCCTCGACAACGTACAGCGGCTCCGCCAGATCTCGGGCCTCGACGAGGTCTCGTTCCACATGTCGGGCACCGAAGCCGTGATGCAGGCGGTGCGCCTTGCGCGCTACCACACCAAGCGCACGCATCTGGTTCGTTTCGCCGGTGCCTATCACGGCTGGTGGGGCGACGTGCAGCCCGGCGTCGGCAATCCGCTTCCCACGCACGAGACCTACACCCTGTCCGAAATGTCGGAGAAGACGCTGCACGTGCTGAGGACGCGCAAGGACATCGCCTGCGTGCTGGTCAATCCGCTGCAGGGCCTGCATCCGAACAGCAACGCCCCCGGCGATTCCTCGCTGGTCGATTCCTCGCGGGGTGGAAACTTTGACCGCACGGCCTACACCGAATGGCTGAAGACGCTGCGCGAGGTCTGCGACCAGCGCGGCATCGTGCTGATCTTCGACGAGGTCTTCGTCGGCTTCCGGCTCGCCGCCGGCGGCGCCCAGGAATATTTCGGCGTCAAGGCCGACATGGTGACCTACGGCAAGAGCCTCGCCGGCGGCCTGCCGGTCGGCGTGGTCTGCGGCAGACGCGACCTGATGCGCCGCTTCCGCGACGATCGTCCCGCCGACATCTGCTTTGCCCGCGGCACTTTCAACTCGCATCCCTACGTTATGACGGCGATGGACGAGTTCCTGAGCCGACTCGCCAGCCCGAATTTTCGCGCGGTCTATGACGGGCTGGAGGAGACCTGGAACGGGCGCGTGACCAAGCTCAACCAGATGATGCAGGATGCCGACCTGCCGGTGCGCTTCGCTAGCTTCTCCTCGATCTGGACAGTGAAATACACCACGCCGTCCCGCTACAATTGGATGCTGCAATATTACCTGCGCGCCGAAGGCCTGGCGCTGAGCTGGGTCGGCACCGGCCGGCTGATCTTCAGCCTCAACTACACCGACGCCGACTTCGCTGAAGTCGCCGATCGCTTCGTCCGCGCCGCCGAGAAGATGAAGGCGGACGGCTTTTGGTGGCACGACGGCGCACTCACCAACAAGACCATCAAGCGGCAGATTTTGAAAGAGATGCTGGCCAAGCGCTTCGGGCGCTGAGGTAGGATCATCCATCCTCGTCATGGCCGGGCACAGCCGTCCGAAGGGCGGCGTCGCTTCCGCTCGCCTATGTCCGGCCATCCACGTGTTTCCGCGCAACGGCTCCAAGACGGGATGCCCGGGACAAGCCCGGGCATGACGTAAACCATGGACATTCGTGTTCTGGGCGACGGCTGTATCAGGCGTGCTGCTCTTCGAGCACGGGCTCGGAGACGAGGCCCAGCGTGTGCTCCGGGTTGAGGTGCAGGCCGGGATCCATCAGCTCGCCGCGCATCAGGGCGAGCGGAGCGCTGCGATACAGCATCAGATCATGGAACGGATCGGTCAGGATCTTGGTCATCCAGACGAGGCCGGTCTCGACATCGCGGATGAAGAACAGATGCACGGTACGGAACAGAAGACCGCCGCCGCCGACTGCCAGCCAGATCTTGGCGACCTGGCGGACGAAATCGCTCGCATTCGCCCAGGGCGTGAACAGGCCGAACAGCGTGGGATCGACGACCAGCACCAGCGGCGATGCCGCCCAGATCGCCATCAGCACCACCTTGCGCTGAAGGTTGTAGCCGACCTTGATCTCCTCCTTGTACTCGTGCGTCGCCTGGTTGATGTGGTCGTAGGTGTGCGGCTCGAAGAAGAAGTGGCCGGCCTGGCGCGAGGTCATCGAGACCAGCCAGCCGACCAGCGCCGAGATCATGGGATCGACGAACAGCCAGACATAGGCAAAGAGGAAGCTCAGCGCGCTGACGAAGTGCAGGCTCTGATTGATGCGGCTGTGGTGATAGTAGCGATGGTCGTCCCAGCGCTGGATCCGCAGCTGCTCGAGGTAGTTCTTGATCATGCTCTCCCCCAAAATGCTTTCGGGTTCAGGATTTACAGGGATTCGATGTACGGCGTGTGACATCATCATTTTGTCATATGACGATGTGCAGCGCCGCGATGACGCAAAGAACGCGCGAGCGGTGCAGCCCGCTCACGCTGCCTTGCTCAAGCTGCCTTGGCGATGTCGACCTTGCGGAAGCGCACCAGCGAGAAATGGCCGAGCGGCGGAATCAGGCGGCGCTCGGCGAGCTCCATGCCCTTGGCGCCGGCAAGCCATTTGGCGTAGCGCGACCAGGCGAACTCGGCGGTGCGGAAGCCGAGCGGACGCACCACCGGCTGCAGCTTCTGCTCGATGAAACGGCGCATGCCGGTGTCGGCGCTGACGCGGGTCAGGATGATCAGCTCGCCGCCGGGACGCAGCACGCGGGCGAATTCGTCGAGCGCCTTCTCCGGATTCGGCACCGCGGTGACGACATATTGTGCCATCACGACGTCGAAGGAATTGTCGGGGAATTCGAGCTTCTCGGCGTCCATCACCGCGAGGCCCTCGACGTTCTTGAGCTTGCCTTCGCGAACGCGGCGGCGGGCCTTGTCGAGCATCGCGTCCGAGATGTCGGTGCCGAAGATTCGCAGATGCGGGGCATAGAGTGGCAGCGAGATGCCGGTGCCGACGCCGACCTCGAGCACGCGGCCGCCGATCTTGTTGGTGGCCGCGATCGCGGCCTGGCGGCCCTTGGCGAACACGCCGCCGAACACGAGATCGTAGACGGGCGCCCAGCGGTCATAGGCCTGTTCGACCGAGCCACGGGTGAGGTCGAGCTGCTGGGTGCCGTCAAGGTTCATGATCTTAGCCATCGATGAGTTCTCGCTCTGCGTCAAAGTATGAATCAACCGCGCACCGGCCGCCGCGCCATGATGGGCGCCGCGCGCAAGGCACGGCTGGGCTGAAGTGAGGTGAGATTGCCGACGAACTGGCGCGCGCTGTTTTCCCAGGAGCGCTCCAGCGCGAAGTTGCGGCACGCCTCGCGCGACATGGTGAGCGCGCGCAGGCAAGCGGCGCGCAGATCATGGTCGATCGCGCCGATCGGATGATCGGCGATGACGTCTTTCGGTCCCGTTACCGGAAACGCTGCAACGGGCGTGCCGCAGGCGAGCGCCTCGAGCTGCACCACGCCGAACGTATCGGTGAGGCTCGGGAACACGAACACGTCAGCGGCGGCGAGATGCGCGGTGAGATCGGCGCCCTTCTTCTCGCCGAGGAAGGCCACATCAGGATATTTCTTCTCCAGCGCGGCCTTCTGCGGTCCGTCGCCGACGACCACCTTGGTGCCGGCCAGATCGAGCGAGAGGAAGGCTTCGAGATTCTTCTCGACCGCAACGCGGCCCATAGTCATGAAGATCGGGCGCGGCAGATCGAGCTTGGCCGGAGAATCGGGATGGAACAGTTCGGTATTGACGCCGCGCCCCCAGAAGCCGAGCCGCTTGAAGCCGCGCGCCGAAAGCTCGTGCCGCAGCGAGGGCGTCGCCACCATGGTCATGGCGGCGGCATCGTGGAAGTGGCGCAACACGGCGTAGCCGACGGCATCGGGGATGCCTGTTCGCACCGAGACATATTCCGGAAAGCGCGTGGTGTAGGACGTCGTGAAAGCGAGGCCGTTGCGGCGGCAATAGGCCCGCGCGGCCCAGCCGATCGGGCCTTCGGTGGCGATGTGCAGGGCTTCGGGCGCGCACCTCTCGATCCGGCGCGCGATCTCTTTCCCGCTCGGCAACGCAATGCGAATGCCCGGATAGGTCGGCAGCGGCCAGGACCTGAAGCCGTCAGGGGTCAGGAAGTCGATCTCGACATCGAGCGCCTTGGCGGCGGCAGCCAGCGAGGTCAATGTCCGGACCACACCGTTGACCTGCGGATGCCAGGCGTCGGTCGCGATTAATACCCGCATGGGGAAATCCCGAGAGTTTGATGATTCTCAGGCATCGACCATCAACCACGGATATTTCAGGCGTGTGACGTCACAGAAGTGTCGGCCCACTGTTTTGTTCGTTAATGAACCCAGGCAGCCACGAAACTGTCATGAAACAATCCTTGCCGCGATGAAACCGTTTTCGATTTTCCGCGCAAACGTCCCGAAACTTGTTTCCATTAGGAACTTGAGCAACGGAGCACCGCAACGGTGCCGGGGTGACCAAGAAACACCACGCAAACAGGGGCGACCAATGTTCAATCTGGACACGTTCAGGACGTATTCGCGGGCCGTTGCCGTCAGTGCAGTGGCCGTTGCTGCAATCGCATGTGCCGGCCCGGCCAAAGCCGCGCCCGTGCAGCTCTTCCCGTTCTTCCAGCCGCCGCCGACGATGACTGCGCCGCAGCCGCTTCAGCCTTACCAGCCCTATTCTGCGCCGACCTACCAGGCCGCGCCGTCGGAGAACCAGGACGCCGTCGAGACGCCGGCCCGCTTCCGCCGCCAGACCGTTTCGTATGCGACGCGCGAAGCGCCAGGCACCATCGTCATCGATACGCCCAACACCTATCTCTATTATGTGCTCGGTAACGGCCAGGCGATCCGCTACGGCATTGGCGTCGGCCGTGACGGCTTCACCTGGTCCGGCACGCAGTCGGTGACCAAGAAGGCGGAGTGGCCGGACTGGACCCCGCCGCCGGAGATGATCCAGCGCCAGCCTTATCTGCCGCGCCACATGGCCGGCGGCCCCGGCAACCCGCTCGGCGCCCGCGCCATGTATCTCGGCGGCACCGTCTACCGCATCCACGGCACCAACGCCCCCGACACAATCGGCAAGCACGTCTCCTCCGGCTGCATCCGCCTGACCAATGACGACGTCTCCGACCTCTACGCCCGCGTCAACGTCGGCACCAAGGTGATCGTGCTGCCGATGACCGAGCGGCGCGCGGAGCTCAGGTAAGCAACGAACGAGATTTGAAATGCAAGCGGCCCCGGCAAGACCGGGGCCGTTTTCGTTTGGAGCTCGTGCCTGCGGCCATTTTTCGAGACGCGCACTAAGGCGGGCTCCTCAGGATGAGGCCGAAGTGTGCAACTCGATGCTGCAGCAGCGACAGATGCCAGTTGGCCTCACCCTGAAGGAGCCGCGTCGGCGGCGTCTCGAAGGGCGAGGCGGGCACGAGGCGCCGCTTACTCCCGCGCCCGCCACTCCGAGAGCAACCGCAGCCACGCCGCCGAATGGAACGCGCTCATCAAGAGATACATCGGCACCATCCCGCCCAGCGACAGCCCGTGCCCGGCGGAGCAGAGCATGTCCGCCGGGCCGCCGCTGAAGGCGGCCGTCAGCACCGCCATGGCCGCGAAGGTGGGCGTGGCCGCAAGGCCCAGCCATCGGCCGAGCTGGGATGCGGCCTCGCTGCCGTCACGCCTGGCGCTGGCGGGATGGACGTCGCTCATTGGGCACCCGGCGTGCGGAGCGCGATCTCGCCGGCGTCGGAGACCTCGACCCACTTCTTGTCGGGCTCTGCACCCGCCTCGTAGCTGTCGTGCCAGTTCCACCATTTGTAGGTCGGCGTCTGCGGATAGCCCGCCGGTGAATCCTCCCACACCTCCTGGCGGCCGAGCGGGGTGATGTCGAGATAGTTCCAGGTGCCGCCCATCTGCTCGTCGCCGCGGCTCTTGATCAGATAGGTGCGGAAGATGCGCGTGCCGTCGCGGTAGAACACGTTGGTGCCGTGCCACTCGCCGACGCCGAAATCGGCATCGAAGCTGTCGGTGATGGTGACCCAGGGAATGTTCCAGCCCATCCGCGCCTTCAGCCGCGCGATATCCGGCTGCGGAGCCCTTGAGGCGAACACCAGCGTGGTGTCGCGGGCGTTCAGATGCGCCACATGGGCGACTTGGTCGGCCACCATGGAGCAGCCGCGGCAGGCATGGTCGGGCCAGCCGAACACATCAGGCTCGAAGAAGGCCCGGTACAGGATCAGCTGGCGCCGGCCCTGGAACAGATCGAGCAGACTGGCCTTGCCGGATGGCGTCTCGAATGCGTAGGTTTTGGTCACTTCCATCCACGGCATGCGCCGGCGTTCGGCGGCGAGTGCGTCGCGGGCGCGGGTATGTGCCTTCTCTTTCACCAGCAGCACCTGACGGGCCGCTTCCCACTCCTCCGGCGAGACCACCGGCGGTGTTAGCATGGCGGGCTTTCCGTTGGTCGCTGCTTTGTTGGCTGATGTCATCATGGCTCTCCAAATCTCTCGCTCGCCGCACATCGTCGGCCGTGGGAGAGTTCTCGCACCGGACGAGCGCACGGTGGGAGTAACAAGTGTGGCGGGATTTTCATGGAGTCGCTGATCACCGCCGCCGCACGTGCGCTGGAGGCCGGCGATCCGCTCGGCGCGCTGAACCGCGTCGCACTGCGCAATGATGCGCCCTCGCTGGCGCTGCGCGGCATCGCGATGGCGCAGCTCGGCGATCTCGCCAAGGCCAAGGCGCTGCTGCGGAGCGCCGCCCGCGCCTTCGGGCCGCGAGAGGCGGTCGCGCGGGCCAGATGCCTGGTCGCGGAGGCCGAGATCGCGCTGGTCTCGCGCGACCTGAACTGGCCCGCGAAGGCGCTCGCAGCGGCGCGGGCGACGCTGGCAAGCCACGGCGATCTCGCCAATGCCGCCCATGCCGGCCATATCGAGGCGCGTCGCCTGCTCCTGCTCGGGAGGATCGATGAGGCCGAGCGGACGCTGGCCGAGATCCGCGCCTGCCCGCTGCCGCCTGCGTCCCAGGTCGTGCGCGAGCTCGTGGTCGCCGGCATCGCCATCAGGCGGCTCAAATCAAACGAGGCGCGCGCGGCGCTTGACCTGGCGGCCTGCGCCGCGCGACAGGCCAACATCCCGGCGCTGGTGGCCGAGGTCGACAGCGCAAGCCTCATTCTGAAGACGCCGGCCGCGCGCCTGATCGCACGCGGCCGCGAGCACCCGCTGCTGCTCGGCGAGGTCGAGCGCCTCGCGACCTCGACCGCGCTCGTCGTCGACACCTTTCATCATGTCGTGCGCAGGCAGGGCATTGCCGTGCCGTTGGGAACGCGGCCCGTACTGTTCGCGCTCGCCCGTCTGCTGGCGCAGGCATGGCCCGAAGATGTCTCGCGCGAGGCGCTGATCTCAGGCGCGTTCCAGGCGAGGCACGCCGACGAGTCGCACCGCGTGCGCTTGCGCGTCGAGATCGGGCGGCTCCGCACCCAGCTCAAGCCGCTGGCCGAGATCAGCGCCACCAGACAGGGCTTCGAGCTGGCGCCGCGGAAAACCCGCGACGTCATCGTGCTGGCGCGCCCGGTCGAGGAGAAGCACGCCGCCGTCCTTGCCATTCTTGCCGATGGCGAGCCATGGTCGAGCTCGGCGCTCGCGCTCGCGCTCGGCATGAGCGCACGCACCGTGCAGCGGGCGCTCGAGGAGCTGGCGCGATCGAACAAGGTGCAGTCGTTCGGCCATGGCAGGGCGCGGCGCTGGATGACCCCGCCGGTCCCGGGTTTCCCGACAGGCTTGTTACTCCCCTCGCCGCTCTTGAAAGCGTAGGATTCATTGATCGCCGCACAGGGACCACACCATGAAACGATCACCCGCCGAGATCATCCGCGAGTATGGACCCTTTCCGGACGTCAAGTCCGTGCATGGCGTCACCTATGACGGCAGCCAGGTCTGGTTCGCGTCCGGCGACAAGGTGAACGCCCTCGATCCCGCGAACGGCAAGATCTCGCGCTCGATCGATGTCGCCGCACATGCGGGCACGGCGTTCGATGGCCGTCACCTGTTCCAGATCGCGGAGGATCGCATCCAGAAGATCGACGCGGCGAGCGGCGCGATCGTCAGCACGATTCCCGCACCGGGCGCTGGCGGCGATTCCGGGCTGGCCTGGGCTGAAGGCTCGCTCTGGGTCGGGCAATATCGCGAGCGCAAGATCCATCAGGTCGATCCTGAAACGGGCAAGATCCTCCGCACCATCGAGAGCAAGCGCTTCGTCACCGGCGTGACCTGGGTCGATGGCGAGCTCTGGCATGGCACCTGGGAAGGCGATGACAGCGACCTCAGGCGGATCGATCCTGACACCGGCAAGGTGCTCGAGCAGCTCGATATGCCGGAGGGGACGATGGTCTCGGGGCTGGAATCCGACGGCGGCGACCAGCTGTTCTGCGGCGGCGGCGACAGCGGCAAGGTGAGAGCGGTGCGGCGCCCCCGGCGCAGCTAAAGGAGCGCAGCTAGCGGACGACAAAGCGAGCAACGCCGCCGCCTCCGTTAGCCCGTTTGCCGCAATTCCACCCCACCGGTGCGCTCTAGCGCCCTCCTCGCCCGCCCTGTAAAATCCCCGTTGGGCGGCCTGGGGGATTGATGCGTCTGACGTTGAATTTGAAGACCGTGCTGATCGCTGTTGCGGTGCTGGCGGCGTCGTTTTTCATCAGCCTGAAGGCGATGGACTGGGTTTCGCCGCGCGCGGTCAATTCGGCGCCGCCGATCGCACAATTGCCGCCGCTGCCGCCGGCCGCGAAGAGCTCGATCGTGGTGGCACCCGTCGCGATCGCGCTGTCGGCGATCCGCGACCAGGCCGAGAAGGCCTCGCCGCGCAATTTCGCCGGCAAGGCCGAGAACCCGATCTCGCAGATCCTGGAGAACGCCGATATCGGCTGGACCGCCGCCCGCGGGCCGATGTCGGCGACCGGCGACAAGGACGTGCTGACGCTGTCGACACCGATCACCGGCAAGCTGAACGTAACAGGGTCGCTGTCGGCAAAGGCCACCGGCGCGCTCGGCGATGCCCTGGGCAGCGTGCTCGGCGGCGACGCGGCGAAACGGATCGGCGCGGTCAACATCAAGAATTTGAATGCCAGCGCCGAGATCAGGGGCAGCGTGGTCGTCACCTCGCGCCCCAAGCTCGCGGCCGCCTGGCACCTCGAGCCCAATCTCGGCGCGCAGGTCAATCTCGGCGACACCAACGTCAACGTCGCCGGCGCCAGGGTCAACGTGCCGGCCCAGGTCAAGCCGCTGATCGACAAGACCGTCGGCGAGCAGCTCAACGTCGTCGCCGAGCGCATCCGCAACGATCCTGCCTTGCGCGACAATGCCAGGGTGCAATGGGCCAAGGCCTGCCGCTCGATCCCGCTGCAGGGCACCGGCTCCTCGGCGGCACTGCCGCCGCTCTGGCTCGAGATGAAGCCGACCCGCGCCATTGCGGCGCAGCCGCGCGTCGACGCGCAGGCCGTGACCCTGCTGCTCGGCCTCGAGGCCGAGACGCGCGTGACCTCGACGCAGACCAAGCCGGACTGCCCGTTCCCCGACAAGATCTCGATCGTGCCGCCGACCGGCACCGGCGTGAACATCGGCGTTCCCATCGACGTGCCCTTCACCGAGATCAACAAGCTGATCGCGGCGCAAATGGTCGGCCACACCTATCCCGAGGACGGCTCCGGTCCGGTCGAGGTCACCGTGAAGAGCGTCAACGTGATCCCCTCGGGCGATCGCCTTTTGATCTCGCTGCTGGTGCGCGCCAAGGAGAAGAAGAGCTGGCTCGGCCTGGGTGCCGAGGCGACCGTGCACATCTGGGGCCGGCCGATGCTCGACCAGGCGCAGCAGACGCTGCGGCTTGCCGACATCCAGCTTGCGGTGGAATCCGAGGCCGCCTTCGGCCTGCTCGGCGCCGCCGCTCGCGCGGTGGTGCCGCAGATGCAGCAGGCGCTGGTGCAGAAAGCGACGCTCGACCTGAAGCCGATCGCCGCCAATGCGCGCGAGAGGATCGCTGCCGCCATCGCCGACTACCAGAAGAGCGAGGACGGCCTCAGGATCGACGCCAAGATCGACAGCCTCACGCTGACCGACATCGCCTTCGATTCCAGGACGCTGCGCGTGGTTGCGGAAGCTGGCGGGACGCTGAACGTCTCGCTGACGAAGCTGCCGTAGCGCGCGTCTCGGCGGGTCCGCACGCGTCCCGACGGCCGTCATCGGCCATGACGTAAGGCGGAGCCCTCCCCCCGAACTTCGCGGATTGCGAATGCAGATGTCAGCGCCGAACTGATCAGGAACGTGCGTGGTGCACCGACACATGCTTGAGATCTTGCCTGCTTTGCTCTTCCTTTCGCAGGCCGTCCTCGAGCCATAAACGAAACCCCTCTATAAGAGGGGCGTGAGAGCGCTCCGGCCTAATGTGAAGATAATATCCATTGAGCCTAACGTTGGTGCCTAGAAGCTCGACGAGGTTTCCGCCATCGATCTCTCGAGCAACGGTAAGGCGGGAAGCCAAGACGATGCCTTGGCCCGCCAAGGCGGCGTCTATTGCCATGTTGGCGTCCCAGAGCAGGGGCCCTTTCAGAGCGGTTCTTAGCTTGTAGCCGGCGCCTTTGAACCAATTCGTCCACTGTTGGCGGCTCTCCTCGTGGATCAACGGGAGTCTCGAGAGCTCTGCCAAGTTCTCCGGCTGCCCGTTTTTCTCGATCCAGACCTTGCTCGCAACCGGGAACGCTCTCGGACTGATCAGCCACGTTGCGCCCGCGGGCAGGTCGGCTTTTGAACCGAAACCGATCATCACGTCTGCTTCCGACTTCGAGAAGTCCGGCAACCGATCGATCGCCCTGAGGACAATATCTGCACCAGCCAGCGTTCGTTCGATCTCAGACAAGCGTGGAGCGAGCCAGCGCGTTGCAAGGCCCGGCATTGCCCAGATGCGCAACATGCCCCTGCGCGTGCGGGGGCGCAACTCGACCGCCGCAGCGGCGATGATTTGAAATGCCTCGGATACGGCTCGGTAAAAAATCGCGCCTTCCTGTGTCAGCAGGGTACCCCGTGGCCCGGTATCGAGCAGCTTTCGACCAGACCAAACCTCTAGGTTTCGAACGTGACGACTGATGACGGTGTGGCTTACGCCAATATCGTCGGCAGCCTTCCGCATGCTTCCGGCTCTCGCCGCCGCCTCGAATGCCCGGACCATGATCAGTGGTGGCATTCTGGGCGATTCGAGAGGGAGATCCTCTGCACCGTTGGCTTTCGGCATAGGCCTCGTAAGTGACTTCATCGTCTCGCCCCTGCTCTTCAGTGGAAACTGTAATGCACCACCGCCTCCGGAATCAATGGTGGTGCGTCTCATGAACCACTGCGTCGCAATCAAAACGATACCGGCCACGCCGTGAAGGAAGGTAGCCTTTTCCGAATTCAGGAGGAAAGTAGCTCGTGTCCGATAACGCTCTGCTCCAGTCCCGTCGTGCCGCTGCAATTCCACGTGGGCTCGCTTCCGCGTTTCCCGTTTTTGCCACTCGCGCGGACAATTCCCAGCTATGGGACGCGGACGGCAATCGCTTTATCGATTTCGCCGGCGGAATAGCAGTCCTGAACACCGGGCACAGACATCCCGCGGTTCTGAAGGCGGTTCAGGCTCAATTGGCCGCCTACACTCATACCGCGTTCCAGGTCATCCCATACGAGCCCTATGTGGCCCTGTGCGAACGACTCAGTAAACTTGCGCCCTTCAAGGGCGATGCCAAGAGCATCTTGTTCTCGACCGGCGCGGAGGCGGTCGAGAACGCCGTGAAGATCGCGCGCGCCCACACGCGCCGCACGGACGTGATCGCGTTTTCCGGCGGTTTTCATGGCCGTACTCTCATGACGAGTGCGCTGACGGGAAAGATTGCGCCCTACAAGAAAAAGTTCGGTCCGATGCCGGCCGGAGTCTGGCACGTCCCCTTCCCGGTGCCGCAGTATGGAACGTCGGTCGCCGACACTTTGAACGCGATCGACCATCTGTTTCGTGCGGACGTCGAACCGGCGAACGTTGCGGCGGTCATCATCGAGCCGGTTCAGGGCGAGGGTGGGTTTCACCCGGCTCCGGCCGAACTGCTTGCCGCGTTACGACGCATCTGCGACGCCGAAGGTATCGTCCTGATCGCCGATGAGGTGCAGACCGGATTCGGGCGCACCGGAAAGATGTTTGGCATCGAGCATTCCGGCATCGAACCCGATCTCGTCACGATTGCGAAATCCCTCGCCGGCGGATTTCCGCTTTCCGGCGTCATCGGGAGATCGGCCATCATGGAGGCGCCAGAGCCCGGTGGTCTGGGCGGCACGTATGCCGGTAACCCGATAGCGTGCGCAGCAGCGCTTGCGGTTCTCGATGTCATTGCCGAGGAAAAACTGCTCGACCGAGCCAACAGGCTTGGCGCCCTGGTGCGGGACGAGCTTCAGCACATCGCTCGGCGCAACGATACGATTCCAATTGGGTTCGTTCGCGGCCCAGGAGCGATGGTCGCATTTGATGTATTGAAGTCGGGCGGGGGCGCGGAGCCCGATCCCGACGGGACAAAACGGGTGCTTCAGGAGGCCTTGAAGCAGGGGCTGATTCTCCTGGCCTGTGGCGCACATGCCAATACCATCCGATTGCTGATGCCACTCACGATATCGGACACCCTCCTGATCGAGGGGCTTGCCAAGCTTCAAAACGCCCTCGCCAACGCGCGCTGAGTACAAGCCCATGCTGAAATCGATGCCGCTTGTCGAACGGCTTGCCGACCGTTCGCTTCTGAGGTTGCAGGCTTACATCAACGGTCAATTTGTCGGTGTCGCAAACACTACCGTCAAGAATCCTGCGAATGGACAAGTGATTGCAGCTGTGTCCGGTGTCGGCGCTCAGGAAACGACGACTGCAGTCGAGGCTGCTGCCGCTGCCTTTGGGCCCTGGGCGGCACGAACCTGCAAGGAGCGGAGCGCAATCCTTCGCCGCTGGTTCGATCTCGTAGTTGCCGCGCGCGAGGATCTCGCGATCATTCTCACCAGTGAGCAGGGGAAGCCACTCGCCGAGGCAAGAGGAGAGATCGACTACGCGGCGGCCTACATCGAATTCTACGCAGAAGAAGCAAAGCGGGTTGCTGGGGAGCTCCTTTCCTCGCATCGTGCAGACGCGCGCATTTTAGTGCAGCGGCGTCCGATTGGAGTCGTGGCGGCCATCACGCCCTGGAATTTTCCAGCTGCCATGATCACTCGCAAGATCGCTCCGGCGCTCGCGGCCGGCTGTACCGCCGTGGTGAAGCCCGCGCCGGAAACGCCGCTCACGGCGCTCGCTCTCGCCGAACTCGCCCACCGCGCCGGGTTTCCTGCCGGAACGCTGAATGTGATCACCGGAGATGCCAAGGAGATCGGCTCGGTTCTTACGACGCATCCGGCGGTGCGCCTCGTGGGTTTTACGGGCTCCACGGCTGTTGGGAAGGTGTTGATGGCTCAGGCGGCGGCGACCGTGAAAAGAGTTGCTCTTGAACTCGGTGGCAATGCGCCGTTCATTGTTTTCGACGACGCCGATCTTGATGGTGCCGTCGAAGGTACACTCGTTTCAAAATACAGAAACATGGGACAAACATGCGTCTGCACCAACCGGATCTACGTTCAAGATGGTGTTCACGACGCTTACGTGAAGAAACTGGCTGCCAAGGTCGCCACGCTGCGCGTGGGCGATGGACTCGATGACAATGTCGAGCAGGGGCCTCTCATCAACGAACGGGCATTGGCCAAGGTCGAGGCGCATCTTGACGATGCCGTGTCCAAGGGCGCCTCCATCGTCATTGGCGGTCAGCGCCACCCCCTTGGTGGCACTTTTTTTGAGCCGACCGTACTTCAAGGCGCGACCGACGAGATGCTTCTGAGCCAGGAAGAAACGTTCGGTCCGATTGCCCCCATCTTTCGCTTCAGGGGCGAGGACGAGGTCGTCGCGGCGGCAAACAGCACGACATCGGGGCTCGCCGCCTACCTCTACTCCCGCGACGTCAGCCGCATCTTTCGCGTCCTCGAGAGACTCGACTTCGGAATCGTCGGGATCAACACGGGCCTGATTTCAACCGAGCTCGCTCCCTTCGGCGGAGTGAAAGAGAGCGGCAACTCCCGCGAAGGATCGCACCATGGGATTCTCGAATTTACTGAACTGAAATACGCATGTCTTGCAGTTCGGGCTTGAAATCCGAGGCGGGCGATGGCTACGTTGCTCTTGGTCGAGGCGTTTGGCTCGTGCAATTCATGCCCACATCCACCATTGCGTGACCATGAACGGAAACAAGGCAGTGGCATTCCCGGCCAGTCCAGGCTCCTTTGCCTCAGACAGAATTGGACGACGCTCCCGTCTCGACAACCGTATCCGGAGACATTGATAGTCATGACGAGCGGCCACGACTTTTCGATAACCAAGGCCGACACGCGCGCACCTTCCGGAAGTTCTGATCGATGATGGCGACCGCTCAGGATATGCCGGCAGCACGAGAGGACGCCATTCAAGGCGGCATGGCCATGCCCGCGCTGGTGCGCTTTTCCGGCATTCAGAAGACCTATGATGGCGAGCACCTCGTGGTGAAGCACCTCGATCTCGACATCAAAAAGGGCGAGTTCATCACGCTGCTCGGCCCCTCGGGCTCGGGCAAGACCACCACGCTGATGATGCTGGCCGGCTTCGAGGTGCCGACCCAGGGCGAGATCTACCTCGCCGACCGCCCGATCAAGAACATGCCGCCGCACAAGCGCGACATCGGCATGGTGTTCCAGAACTATGCGCTGTTTCCGCACCTGACGATCGAGGAGAACGTCGCCTTCCCGCTCTCCGTGCGCAAGACGAGCAAGGCGGAAACGCAGGAGCGCGTCAAGGCTGCGCTGCGCATGATCAAGATGGAAACGCTGGCGCAGCGGCGGCCCGGGCAGCTTTCCGGCGGCCAGCAGCAGCGCGTGGCGCTGGCGCGCGCGCTGGTGTTCAACCCGCAGCTGGTGCTGATGGACGAGCCGCTGGGCGCGCTCGACAAGCGCCTGCGCGAGCAGATGCAGCTGGAGATCAAGCAGCTGCACGAGACCATGGGCATCACCGTCGTCTACGTCACCCACGACCAGAGCGAAGCGCTCACCATGTCGGACCGCATCGCCGTGTTCAACGACGGCATCGTGCAGCAGATCGACAGGCCCGATGCGCTGTACGAGCGGCCGGTGAACAGCTTCGTCGCCAATTTCGTCGGCGAGAACAACGTGCTGTCAGGCACCGTCGAGACAACAGACAAGGATTATTGCCGCGTCTCGCTTGCCGCCGGCGGCACCGTCATGGCCCGTGCGGTCAACATCTCGGGCGCGGGAGCTGCGACCTCGCTGTCGGTGCGGCCGGAGCGGGTCGCCATTGTTGCCGACGGGGCCTCCAGCGACGGTGCGAACCGGCTGCCGGCCAAGGTGCAGAACACCATCTATCTCGGCGACCACGCGCTGGCCGTGCTCGATGTCGCCGGCAATGCAGAGTTCATGGTCAAGCTCCAGCCGGGCGCGCATGACAGGCTGAGATCAGGTGAAAGCGTCTTCATCAGCTTTCGCCCCGAGGACTGCCTCGCGCTCGACCCAGTTTGATTGACCGATCAACCTCAACCCAACTGACCTGAAGAAGGACAAGGACCATGCTGAAGCGCAAGACCAGCAAGATGAGTGGCAAGATTGCACTGGGTTTCATCGCGGCGTTCACCGCCAGCGCGGCGCTGGCGACGGTTGCGCAGGCGCGTGACCTCACGGTGGTGTCGTGGGGCGGCGCCTATCAGGACGCGCAGAAGAAGGTCTATTTCGAGCCGTTCAAGAAGGCGTCAGGCATTGCCATGAACGACGAATCCTGGGACGGCGGCGTCGGCGTGTTGCGCGCCAAGGTGCAGGGTGGCGCCGCCACCTGGGATGTGGTGCAGGTCGAGAGCGACGAGCTCGCGGTCGGCTGCGAGGAAGGCCTCTACGAGAAGCTGGACTATTCCAAGATCGGCGGCGAGGCCGCCTATATCCAGCCGTCGGTCAATCCCTGCGGCGTCGGCGCCATCCTCTATGATTTCGTGCTCGGCTACGACAAGGACAAGCTGAAGGAAGCGCCCAATGGCTGGGCCGACTTCTTCGACACCAAGAAGATCCCCGGCAAGCGCGCCTTGCGCCAGGGCCCGAAGACCACGCTCGAGATCGCCCTCATGGCCGACGGCGTCCCGCCGAAGGACGTCTACAAGGTGCTGGCGACCGACGAAGGCGTCGATCGCGCGTTCAAGAAGCTCGACACCATCAAGGGCGACCTCGTCTGGTGGAAGGCCGGCGCCCAGCCGCCGCAATTGCTCGCCTCCGGCGAGGTGGCGATGACCTCGGTCTACAACGGCCGCATCGACACCGCGAACAAGAACGAGAAGAAGAACTTTGGCATGGTGTGGGACGGCGCGCTGTTCACGCTCGACAGCTGGGTCATCCTGAAGGGCAGCCCGAACAAGGACGCGGCCTACAAATTCCTGGACTTCGTCGGCAAGGCGGAGAACCAGTCCAAGCTGTCGCAGAACATTGCCTACGGCACCTCGAACAAGGATGCCGCCGCCCTGATCCCGCCGGCCGTCCTGAAGGATCTGCCGACGGCGCCTGACAACATCAAGAACGCGGTCGAGATCAACGTCGCCTTCTGGCTCGAGAACATCGACAAGCTGACCGAGCGCTTCAACAAATGGGCCGCGAAGTAGCGCGGCCGCACCGGCATGCGCCGTGGGCGAGTCGGATAGCTTGCCCGCGGCGCATCCTTCGAGACGCCCGCCTGCGGCGGGCCCTCAGGATGAGGTCAGAGTTTGTGGTAGCGACTTTACAAGCGCCGATGCCGAGGAGCCTCATCCTGAGGAGACCGCCACCGGGTCCGCGCAAAGCGCGGGCCGATGACAGGCTCCGCGGTCGTCTCGAAGCACGAGGCGCTTGCTCAGACCTCTCCAAAAAGAGGCTCAACCGATGACAGCCGCCTCCCTCACCGACGCCGATGTGAAGACCAGCGTGTCGCTCAAGCGCCGCCTGAAGCGGGCGGAGCGCGCGCGCCAGATCAAGGCGCTGGCGCTGGTTCTGCCGTTGCTGCTGTTTCTGCTGTTCACCTTCGCCGGGCCCATCGCCGGCATGCTGTGGCACGCGGTCGATGACCACGAGGTGCGCCAGGTTCTGCCGCAGACGGTCGCGGCTCTCGCCAGTTGGGACGGCAAGGATCTGCCGGACGAAAAGGCCTATGCCGCCCTGGCAAGCGACATTCAGGCGGCGCGCGCCGCTGGCACCGTCGCGATCGCCGCCAAGCGGCTCAACTATGCCCAAAACGGTTTCCGCACGATCCTCACCAGCACTGCACGCAATCTGAAAGCGATGCCGGAGCCGGGCACAGCCAAGGAGACGCTGGGCAAGATCAACCCGGCCTGGCGCGACCGCGCCACCTGGACGACGATCAAGGGCGCCAGTGGTCCGGTCACCAGCTTCTACCTGCTGGGAGCGCTCGACCTTGTCAGGAACGCGGACGGCGCCATCGTCGCGGCTCCGCCGGATCAGGCCATCTACCGCGATGTCTTCGGCCGCACTTTCCTGATCAGCCTCGGTGTCACGGTGCTCTGCCTGGTCCTCGGCTTTCCGGTCGCCTATTTGCTGGCGACGCTGCCGCCGGGCCGCTCGAACCTCCTGATGATCTTCGTGCTGCTGCCGTTCTGGACCTCGCTTCTCGTTCGAACCTGCGCCTGGATCGTGCTGTTGCAAAGCAAGGGCGTCGTCAATGACAGCCTGCACTGGCTCGGCATCATCGATGAGCCGCTGCGCCTGATCTACAACCGCTTCGGCGTCTGCGTGGCCATGACCCACGTGCTGCTGCCGTTCATGATCCTGCCGCTGTACAGCAGCATGAAGGCGATCTCGCCGGCCTATATGCGTGCCGCCGCCTCGCTCGGTGCATCGCCCATCACCGCTTTCCTGCGGATCTATATGCCGCAAACCCTGCCCGGCATCGGCGCGGGCAGCCTGCTCGTCTTCATCCTGGCGCTCGGCTACTACATCACGCCGGCCCTCGTCGGCGGCGCCGCCGACCAGATGATCAGCTACTTCATCGCGCTCTACACCACCGAAACCGCCAATTGGGGCCTGGCCTCGGCGCTGGGCGCGGTGCTGCTGCTCGCCACGGTTTTGCTCGCGCTCGTGTATGGCAAGCTGGTGCAGGGCCAGCAGGTGACGGGAGGGATGAAGAATTGAGCGACGCTTCCTCCTTGCGCACACCCAGCCAGCGCATCGCCTGGACCGCAACCATCGTCATCTCGACGCTGGTCTTCATCTTCCTGATCGCGCCGATCCTGGCGATCATGCCGCTGTCCTTCAGCTCGGGTTCGTATCTCACTTATCCGCTGCCGGGCCTCTCCTTGCGCTGGTACGACGACTTCATCAGCTCACCGCGCTGGATGAACTCGCTGAAGAACAGCATGATCATCGGCGTGGCCTCGACGCTGTTGTCGATGGTTCTTGGCACGCTGGCAGCCCTTGGACTGGCGCAGTGGAAGAGCCGGTTCAAGCCGCTGGTGCTGGCCTTCGTGCTGTCGCCGGTGGTTGTGCCCGGCGTCATCACCGCGGTCGGTCTCTATTTCTTCTTCGCGCCGATTGGCCTCACCGGCAGCTATCTCGGCCTGATCCTGGCTCACACCGCGCTGGCAACGCCGTTCGTGGTGATCACGGTCGGCGCGACGCTGCAAAGCTTCGACACCAACCTTGCCCGCGCCGCCGCCTCGCTCGGCGCCTCGCCGCTTCTGGCGTTCCGCCGGGTGATCCTGCCGCTGATCCTGCCGGGACTCGCATCGGGTGCACTGTTCGCCTTCGCGACCAGCTTTGACGAGGTGGTGATCGTGCTGTTCATGGCAGGGCCCGAGCAGCGCACTTTGCCGCGCGAAATGTTCAGCGGCATCCGCGAGAATATCAGCCCGACTATCACGGCAGCCGCGGTGATCCTGACGACGGTGTCGGTGATCCTGCTCGCGACGCTGGAGGGCCTGCGCCGGCGCAACGAGCGGCTCAAGGGCGGCGGCTGAGAGGCGGTCTATCTTCCCCCGCTCCCCCTTTGCGGCAGGGCAATCGCATATAGTGCATCTTCGATGCATTCCGGCCTCTTCCCGCAAGCGGGGAGAGGCGAAGGAACCGAGCCCGTCCCCTCCGATTTTGCATTCTGCTATGGCGCTGAGCGCTTAGCTGCGATCGCCGATAGCCGCTAGAACAGTCCCCGCAACAACGCCCAAACAACAACGCTAAGGGAGAAAAAGATGCATAAACTCATCGCCGCGGTCGCAGCCGGCCTCGCTGTCGCCGCCACATCGGGCGCGGCCCAGGCGCAGATTTCCGACAACGTCGTCAAGCTCGGCGTGCTCACGGACATGTCGAGCCTCTACGCCGACGCGACCGGCAAGGGCTCGCTCGCCGCGGTCGAGATGGCCGTCGCCGACTACGGCGGCAAGGTCGCGGGCGTGCCGATCCAGGTCGTGTCCGCCGACCACCAGAACAAGCCCGACGTCGGCGTCAACATCGCTCGCAACTGGTACGACAACGAGAAGGTGGACGCCGTGATGGACGTGCCGACCTCCTCGGTCGCGCTGCCGATCTCGGCGCTGACGCGCGAGAAGAACAAGATCAACATCAATTCCGGCGGCGGCTCGTCCGACATCACCGGCACCGCCTGCTCGCCCAACACGGTGCACTGGACCTACGACACCTACGCGCTGTCGAACGTCGCGGGCAAGGCGATGGTGAAGCGCGGCGAGGACACCTGGTTCTTCGTCACCGCCGACTACGCCTTCGGCATGGCGCTCGAGCGCGACGCCGCCAACGTCGTCAAGGAGAGCGGCGGCAAGGTGGTCGGCGACGTCCGCCATCCGCTCAACTCGTCGGACTTCTCGTCCTTCCTGCTCCAGGCCCAGGCCTCGAAGGCCAAGGTGGTCGCGCTGGCGAATGCCGGCGGCGACACCACCAATGCGCTGAAGCAGGCCGCCGAGTTCGGCCTGGTCCAGGGCGGCCAGAAGATGATCGCGCTGCTGCAGGAAATCACCGACACGCATTCACTCGGCATCAAGGCGACACAAGGCCTGATCGTCACGGACGCGTTCTACTGGGACATGAACGACGAGACGCGCGCCTTCTCCAAGCGCTTCAACGACAAGGTCGGGCACATGCCGACCATGATCCAGGCCGGCCTCTATTCCGCGACCATGCATTATCTGAAGGCAATCGAGGCCATCAAGAGCGACGAAGCGCCGAAGGTGATGGAGCAGATGCGCAAGACGCCAATCAACGACTTCTTCGCCAAGAACGGCAAGATCCGCATCGACGGCCGCATGGTCCACGACATGTATCTGTTCGAGGTGAAGAAGCCCGAGGATTCCAAAGGCGAATGGGACCTCTACAAGCTGATCGCCACCGTACCCGGCGACGAAGCCTTCCGTCCGCTCGACAAGGGCGGCTGCCCGCTGGTGAAGGGGAATTGAGGATCTTCTCCCCGTGAAAAAACACGGCGGCGCGCCCGGCGAAAACCGGGCGCGCCGCGTTTAGACCTTTAAAAGCCCATTACTCCGAGTACTTGAACTCGGGCATGTTCTTCAGTTCGTCCTTGGTCGCATTGAACACGGCGTGGTCAGGATACCACTTCGAGCTCGACGACGTCGTGGTGGTGGTGGTGGTCGCAGCAGGCCTGTCGGTGCCGGTCGCAGCACCCGTCGTCGTGGTCGCAGCGGGCTTGGCGCCCGGGTTCGTCCCGGCGCCGGTGTAGGCCACGGCCTCATTGACGAACTTCAACTTCTCATACGGCACGGCAACGAGATGCTCGCCCATGCCGAGGAAGCCGCCGACGCCAATCACAGCGATTTTCACGGCGCCGCTCTTGTCCATCAGCAGATCGTTGATCGAGCCGATGTTCTCGTTCGCTTCGTTATAAACCTTCACGCCTGCCATCTTCGAGGCGCGCCATTCGCCCGACGCGCTCGTGGTTGTCGTCGTCGCGGTCGAAGCGGTGGGCGATTTGTCGGCGGTGGTGGCGGCCGGGTTCTGCGCAAACGCAACGGTCGCAAGCAAGGCAGTGCCGGCCAGGCCGGCAGCGATCGATTTCATCAACATGGTTTGTCCTCTCCTTCAGCAGAAAACTCGTGCGGGGAAAACAGCGACGGTCACCTGCAGTTCCCAAGGTGCGGCAATTTCGTCGCGCCTTTGCGGCACTGCGGCGCGAGGAAAAGTTCCTGGAACGCGCGGGGGGCACAGTTCCTCGCCGACAATCATGCGCCTTGGGATGAAGCATGTTCGCGTGCGCTGATCGACCTCGAGCAGATGCGTTCGATGCTGCAGAGCGCGCTGTCGCTGCCGCGCAATGACCGCAGGATAGAAGCGGTGATGCAGGTCGATATCGCCGGCACGCAGCAGCTCATCGCCGACCAGTTCGGCGACAGCAAGCTCGCCATCGACGTATGCCGGAGGACGACATCGTCGCCTGTGGATCGCGCTCGCCCATGGCGGCGAGCTGTCACTGCCAGCCGCACGGGCTGATCGTCCGAATGCAATTGCCGATATGGCGGCAGCCGCGGCTGGCCGCCTAAGGCCTTCGCCTCAGGCCGCGAGCGGGACGGTCACGGGCTCATCGAAGATCGCGATCGCCTCGAAGTGATAGCCACAAGCCTGGCATTTCCAGAGATAGGAAATGCGTCCCTCGCCCGGCTCGATCCAGTCCGGGAACGGGATCGGTGTCCCGCATTGTGCACACGGATTCTGCGTGGGGATGTCGCCGATGTCTGCTCGGGTCACGGACGTCCTCCCGAATGCTGGTGGTGCGGTTATTGGGCGTATGCACCAATGGACAGACCTGCTGTCGCGTAAGGCACTCCGCCGGCTCTGAACCTAACCCATGTTTGAGTCGTAAAAACGACGGCTCGGCGAAAATCGCCGGTGGCGGCGTTTCGCCACATCATCGCCGTGTTCGGCAGGCCTAACGCGCACGGTCCAGGTCAGTTCTGCCGGGGAACATTTCAATGAAAATTTTGCGCATCGCCGTTCTCGCGGCAGTCGGGCTGATATTGCCGCAGGCCGCAATCGCAGGCCAGGCCGACTATGCAGAGATGGTCGCGATGCATGCGCGCGCCAACGGCGTGCCGGAGGCGCTGGTGCATCGCGTCATCACGCGCGAGAGCCGCTATCAGCCGGGCCTGGTCGGCCATGGCGGCACCATCGGGCTGATGCAGATCAAGCTCGCGACCGCCCGCGGCCTCGGCTACACCGGCGATGCGAGCGGCCTGCGCGACCCCAACACCAATCTCACCTATGCCGTCAAATATCTCGCCGGTGCCTATCACGCCGCCAATGGCGATCACGACCGGGCCGTGCGTTATTTCGCGGGCGGCTATTACTATGCTGCAAAGCGGCAGCGTCAGGAGATGGTGCGAGAGGCAAGCTTCGAGCCTCAGCTGGAGCCGAACGGCAATCCGCAGCCGATGTTCGGCCCCGCGCCGCATCGCAAGCTGGCCCAGCAGGTCCGCAACGCGCGGGCGCAGGTTCCCGCCCGGTAGTCGCCGTCATGGCCGGGCTTGACCCGGCCACCCACGTCTTCGCATCGACGCCCAAGAACGTGGATGCCCGGGACGAGCCCGGGCATGACGAGCGCGAGCGTTGACCACCCTGCCCCACTGGCCTACATTAGAGCCGTTCCGAGGGGTGCTCCGAGGAGGAGCTGAGATACCGCTAAATGGGCAAGCCTGCACTTCGGCAAGCACGCCCAGGACCGCGGTGACCCTTTGAACCTGATCCGGGTCATGCCGGCGAAGGGACAGGGATGTTGCAAACGACCAAGCGACCGGATTCCCCGGTATCCATCATCGGCGCAGGCATAGCCGGAGCTTGGCAGGCGCTGCTGTTCGCGCAAGCCGGCCACGCCGTGACCCTGCACGAGCGCAGTGACGCTGACATGACCGATGCCACCAGCCATTGGGCCGGCGGCATGCTTGCGCCCTATTGCGAGGCGGAGGTCGCCGAGCCCATCATCAGCCGCCTGGGGCTTCGCTCGCTCGATATCTGGCGCCGCGAGCTGCCCGACACCCCCTTCAACGGCTCGCTGGTCGTCGCCCATCCGCGCGAGCGCAACGATTTCGAGCGCTTTGCCCGGATGACCGAGGGCCATCGCCGGCTCGATGCCGCGGGCCTCGCCGCGCTCGAACCGTCGCTGGAAGGCCGTTTTCGCGAGGCGCTGTTCTTCCCGACCGAGGGCCATGTCGAGCCACGCCGCGTGCTGCCGAAGCTGCACGAGCGCATCGTCGCCGCCGGCGGCACCATCAAGTTCGGCAGCGACGTCACGGCCGCCGAGCTCGCAAATCTTGATCCCGAAGGCCTCGTGATCGACTGCCGCGGCCTTGCCGCGCGCGAGGAACATCCCGGCTTGCGCGGCGTCAAGGGCGAGATGATCCTGATCGAGACCCGCGAGGTGCAGCTGTCGCGCCCGGTGCGGCTGATCCATCCGCGCTGGCCGCTCTACGTCATCCCGCGCGAGGCCAATCTGTTCATGCTGGGCGCGACCTCGATCGAGGCCGAAGACACCGGCGTCAGCGTCCGCTCGGCGCTGGAGCTCTTGGGCGCCGCCTATGCCGTGCATCCGGCGTTCGGCGAGGCCCGCATCGTCGAATTCGGCTCCGGCCTTCGCCCCGCCTTTCCCGACAATTTACCGCGCATCGGCGTGCACGGCGGCAAGATCAGCGTCAACGGGCTCTACCGCCACGGCTTCCTGATCGCCCCCGCCCTCGCCGAGCTGACGCTGGCTTTCGTCGAGCGCGGCCAAATCGACAATGAGGTGATGCAATGCGCGTGATCGTCAACGGCGAACAGCGCGAGATCAATTCAGCCAGCGTCGATGCGCTGCTGTCCGAGCTCGACTATGAGGGCACCCATTTCGCCATCGCGCTGAACTACGACGTGGTGCCGAAGAGCCGCTGGGCCGAGACCGCGCTCAAAGCCGGCGACGAGATCGAGATCATCACGCCGCGGCAGGGAGGATGAGGGAGATGAAGTGCCCGCCACACATTCCGCTGTCATCGCCCGACTTGATCGGGCGATCAAGTACGCCGCGGCTTCTCCGCATCACGGCACGGCCTCTGGAATACTGGATCCCCGCCTTCGCGGGGATGACAGCTACATCTGGGCCGACAGCGTCAATTGAGGAGACACCGACATGGTGACCTTCTACGGCAAGACCTTCGCCTCCCGCCTCCTCATCGGCAGCGCGCTCTATCCCTCACCTGCCATCATGCAGGATGCCATCCGCGCCTCCGGCTCCAACATCGTCACGGTGTCGCTGCGGCGCGAATCCGCGGGCGGCAAGACTGGCGATGCATTCTGGAAGCTGATCCGCGAGCTCGACGTATCAGTGCTGCCGAACACCGCGGGCTGCCGCACCGTGCGCGAGGCCGTGACCACCGCAAAGCTCGCCCGCGAATTGTTCGACACCAGCTGGATCAAGCTGGAAGTCATCGCCGACAACGACACGCTGCAGCCCGACGTCGTTGGCCTGGTCGAAGCCGCCACCATCCTGATCAAGGACGGCTTTGAGGTGTTCCCCTATTGCACCGAGGATCTCTCGGTCGCCAATCGCCTGGTCGAAGCGGGGTGCAAGGTGGTGATGCCCTGGGCCGCGCCGATCGGCAGCGCGAAGGGCATCATCAACCGCGACGCGCTCAAGCTGCTGCGCGAGCGGCTGCCCGACATCACGCTGGTGGTCGACGCCGGCATCGGCGCGCCGAGCCATGCGGCTGAAGCGCTCGAGCTCGGCTATGACGCCGTGCTGCTCAACACCGCGATCGCCAAGGCCGCCGATCCCATCGCGATGGCGGGCGCCTTCCGCCTCGGCATCGAGGCCGGCCGCACTGCTTATGAGGCCGGGCTGATGAACGCCCGCGACTTCGCCTCTCCTTCCACCCCTGTCGTTGGGACCCCGTTCTGGCATGCCGTATCCTGATCGCAACGCGTATCCTGATCGTTTCTATCCCGTCGTCGACAGCCTCGACTGGGTCGAACGCCTGACCAGGCTCGGCGTCGGCACCATTCAGCTGCGCGCGAAAAATCTCGACGACGCGCAGGCCTTGCAGATCGTCACCGACGCGCTCGCGATCACGAAAGGCACGCAAGCCAAGCTGGTCGTGAACGACTATTGGCGCGCGGCGATCGTCGCCGGCGCCAAATATCTGCATCTCGGCCAGGAGGATCTGGCGGAGGCCGACCTCAAGGCGATCCGCGAAGCGGGCCTCTCGCTCGGTATCTCCACCCATGACGACGACGAGCTCGCGACCGCGCTCGAGGCAAAACCCGACTACGTCGCGCTCGGCCCGATTTTCTTCACCACACTCAAATCGATGCGCTTCGAACCGCAGGGCATTCCGAAAATCACGGAATGGAAAAAGCGCATCGGCACCATCCCGCTGGTCGCGATCGGCGGCATCAAGTTCGAGCACGCCGCGGAGATCTTTGCCGCGGGTGCGGATTCCATTGCCGTCGTCAGCGACGTCACCCAGAACGCCGACCCGGACGCGCGCGTGCGTCAATGGCTGGGCCAGTCGAAGGAGGCGGCATGATGCATGTCCCGCTCTTACCCCACACACCACTGTCATCGCCCGGCTTGACCGGGCGATCCAGTACTCCGCGGCCTCTCGGTTCCAGCCGAACCGCCGCGGAGTACTGGATCCCCGCTTTCGCGGGGATGACAGCGGTAATTGCCTCTCGCGCAGCGACATCAACGAATTAACCGGAGGACCCCATGAACATTCGCTCCAACCCTGAAAAAACCGTCCCCGCCGTCACCACCGGCCCGCTGCCCTCCTCGCGAAAGATCTTCGCCTCGCCAGACGCCGCACCCGATCTGCGCGTGCCCTTGCGCGAGATCATCCTGTCCGAAGGCGCCGGCGAGCCGAACCTGCCGGTGTACGACACCTCGGGCCCCTACACCGATCCGTCCGTGACCATCGACGTCAACGCCGGCCTTCCCCGCAACCGCAAGCAATGGGTGCTGGAGCGAGGCGGCGTCGAGGAATATGAGGGCCGGCAGATCAAGCCCGAGGACAATGGCAGCGTCTCCACCGACAAGGCCGCGCGCGCCTTCTCGGCCTATCACAAACCCTTGCGCGGCCTCGACGGCCACAAGATTACCCAGCTCGAGTTTGCCCGCGCCGGCATCATCACCAAGGAGATGATCTACGTCGCGGCGCGCGAAAATCTCGGCCGAAAGGCACAGCTCGAGCGCGCCGAAGCCGCCCTCGCCGATGGCGAAAGCTTCGGCGCCTCCGTCCCCGCCTTCATCACCCCGGAGTTCGTGCGCAGCGAAATCGCGCGCGGCCGCGCCATCATTCCCTCCAACATCAACCACTCCGAGCTCGAGCCGATGATCATCGGCCGCAACTTCCTCACCAAGATCAACGCCAATATCGGCAACTCGGCGGTGACCTCATCGGTTGAGGAGGAGGTCGAGAAGATGGTGTGGGCGATCCGCTGGGGTGCCGACACCGTGATGGACCTCTCCACCGGCCGCAACATCCACACCACGCGTGAGTGGATCCTGCGCAACGCGCCGGTGCCGATCGGCACCGTTCCCATCTATCAGGCGCTGGAGAAGTGCAACGGCGATCCGGTGAAGCTGACCTGGGAGCTCTACAAGGACACGCTGATCGAGCAATGCGAGCAGGGCGTCGACTATTTCACCATCCACGCCGGCGTGCGCCTGCAATACATCCACCTCACCGCCAACCGCGTTACCGGCATTGTCAGCCGCGGCGGCTCGATCATGGCGAAGTGGTGCCTCGCGCATCACAAGGAAAGCTTCCTCTACACCCATTTCGACGAGATCTGCGATCTCATGCGCAAATATGACGTCTCGTTCTCGCTCGGCGACGGCCTGCGCCCCGGCTCGATCGCCGATGCCAACGACCGCGCGCAATTCGCCGAGCTCGAAACGCTCGGCGAGCTGACCAAGATCGCGTGGGACAAGGGCTGCCAGGTCATGATCGAAGGCCCCGGCCACGTGCCGATGCACAAGATCAAGATCAACATGGACAAGCAGCTCAAGGAGTGCGGCGAAGCGCCGTTCTACACGCTTGGACCGCTGACCACCGACATCGCGCCGGGCTATGACCACATCACCTCGGGCATTGGCGCGGCCATGATCGGCTGGTTCGGCTGCGCCATGCTCTGCTACGTCACGCCGAAGGAGCATCTCGGCCTGCCGGATCGGAACGACGTCAAGACCGGCGTCATCACCTACAAGATCGCCGCCCACGCCGCCGACCTCGCCAAGGGCCACCCCGCAGCGCAACTGCGCGACGACGCCCTCTCCCGTGCGCGGTTCGAATTCCGCTGGACCGACCAGTTCAACCTCGGCCTCGATCCGGATACGGCGAAGAGCTTCCACGACGAGACCCTGCCGAAGGAAGCCCACAAGGTCGCCCATTTCTGCTCGATGTGCGGCCCAAAATTCTGCTCGATGAAGATCACCCAGGACGTGCGGGACTATGCGGCGACGCTGAACGATCCGAACAGCGTGGGCATGTCGATGCAGGGCACGGCCGAAGACGGCATGGCCAGGATGAGCGCGAAGTTCAAGGAGATGGGCAGCAGCGTTTATCTGGATGCGGAAAAGGTGAAGGAGAGTAATCGGGTGCTGTGAGGGGCTCTCCGCTCCATCAAGCAGCATTCAGCTCGTAGGGTGGGTTAGCCTTGCGGATGCGCGAAGCGCAGTCCGGAAGGCGTAACCCACCGCTTCTGTTCGCGCAGCTACAGACGAGGTGGGTTACGCCTTGCGCCAGCTTTCTCGGAGAGAGCGCATTCGCGGGCGGCTGACCCACCCTACGAGACCGCCTGCGAATTCGGGATCGGCGTCACCCTGGGGATCGGCGAAGGAGCTGCCGCGGCCTGCGGCGCGCAGGATCGGATGATCCGTAGCCCGGAGGGAGCGAAGCGCAATCCGGGGCCACCTTATCCGCCGATCCAGCTCCCGCATTGCGCTTCGCTTCATGCCGGCTACGACGCGACGGACAATTGACTTGATTGAAACCCACCGTCTCCCCGACCAGCTCCGCGAAAACCTCCGCCTCGTCTTCGTCGGCACCGCCGCCTCGACGCGCTCGGCCGAGCTCGGGCACTACTACGCCCATCCCGGCAACCGGTTTTGGCGTGCGATCCATGAGGCCGGCATCACGCCGCGGCGCTATCAGCCGGGCGAGTTTGCATCGCTGATCGAGCTCGGGATCGGCTTCACCGATCTCTCCAAGTCGGGCGCGGGGATGGATCACCAGATCGCGGCGGAGATGATCGACGTGCCGGGCTTCAGGGCGAAGATGGAAAAATATCGGCCGCGGACGATTGCATTCACGAGCAAGAGGGCGGCGAGCCTGTTTTACGGCCGGCCGTCAGCTGCGATTGCGCTGGGGCGGCAGCCGCGCGATGCGAGCTGGCCGGAGATTTTTGTGCTGCCATCGCCGTCTGGTGCTGCCTCGGGGCATTGGACGCTGGAGCCGTGGCAGGAGCTGGCGAGGTGGATCGGCTCTGCTTCGTAGATGGGGTAACGGGCACGGAGGCCTCCCAAGCCAGCCGCACTAGCTACGGCGCTATTTGAAGGCGCGCGTCGCGCGGCTGGCTTGGGAGGCGGTC
>NZ_JACOFQ010000047.1:0-46217 GCF_019455395.1 Bradyrhizobium sp. BR 10261 | reverse complement strand
AAGTGTAACCCATGTGTCCGGTACATTTTGTCACCTATGTCTCGGGCCGCTCACAATTTCAGCGTCAATAATTGTGTCTAATTGGCTGAATTAACTGGAGTTTGATCTGATCTAGGCCAACTTCAATTCCAGGTGGAAGGCATCGGGATCCCAGCCCTTTGCGCGCACGAATCCAAATCTGTCGAAGAGGCGGAGCATGGCTGCGTTCTCGGGGAGCACCTCTGCCGTCAGTTCGCTCAGCTTTGCGTCGCGCGCCAGCGCGATCAGGTGACGCAGGAGCAGGCCACCGATGCCGCGCCCCTGCCAGGCATCGATCACCATGAAGGCCATCTCGGCGCGGCCTGGCTCTGCGACGATGTAGCGACCGCCGCCGACGATGCCCGCATCGTCCACGCAGGCGACCAGCGCGACATGGTGCTCGAAATCGATCTCCATGAAGAAGTCGCGCTCCCTGTCCGAAAAATGCTGCTTCGGGACGAAGAACCGACGCCGCCGCGACTGCGCGCTGGTCTGGCCCAGCGCCGCGAGCATCTCGACCTCGTCCCCAGGGTGGAGCGCCCGAATTTCGACGGACGTGCCGTCACGCAACGTGTCCCGGCGCGTGTAGCTCGCGGCGTCAATCATCAGTGTCTCGCTGCGTTCATGAGGCGGAGACGACGACCGTCGTCCGCATCCGGCGATCAGGCTGGTGACTGCGGCGGAACTGCTTGATCTGGATCAAGCCGGCTGCACGAGCGGAGCCGCTACGCTGAGCAGGCTCCTGAGGACACACAGGCACCACGCTTGAAGACAATTCGACAAGTTCTGACGACCGACGGCGTCATCCAGCTCGTGATCCGGCTCGGATTGCTCGGCCTGCTGGTCGCGTGGACCTTCCTGATCATCAAGCCGTTCGTGCCAATCCTGACCTGGAGCGCGGTGCTGGCGGTGGCGTTCTATCCGGCGTTCAGCTGGCTCGCCAAACTCCTCGGCGGCAGCCCGCGTATCGCGGCGGCCATTCTCACGGTGATCATGCTTGGCATCGTCATCGGCCCCGCGGCGTGGCTGGGCTTGAGTGCCGTCGACGGGATCCGGGACATCGCAAGCCAGATCAGTGCTGGCGAACTCGCGCTGCGGGCCGCACCTGAGCAGATCAAGAGCTGGCCCGTGATCGGCCAGCAGCTCTACGATCTCTGGAACCTGGCCTACACCAACATCCGAGCGGTGCTGCAGGAGGTGACGCCGTATCTGAAGCCGCTTGCGGGGTTCATGCTGTCCTTCGTCGGCAGCGCCGGCATTGGCACGCTTGAGTTCCTGCTGTCGGTGCTGGTTACCGGGTGCCTTTTTCCTTACGGGCCGCAGCTCGCCGGTGCGATCCGTGGCTTTCTGTTCCGGATCGTGCCGGAACAGAGCGAGCATTTTCTGGAGCTTTCCGGCGCCACCATCCGCGCGGTGTCGCAGGGCGTGATCGGCGTTGCGATCATCCAGGCCTTGCTCGCCGGCATCGGCTTCAAGCTCGCCGCCATTCCGAGCGCGGGCTTGCTCGCTGTCATCGTTCTATTGTTGTCAATCGTGCAGATCGGCGCGGCCATCGTTCTTCTTCCCGTGGTCATCTGGATCTGGATGGACAAGGACATGACCGCGGCACTGCCGCTGACGATATTCTTCGTCATCGTGGGCCTGCTCGACAACATCCTGAAGCCATTGGTGATGGGGCGCGGGCTGACCACGCCGACGCTCGTGATCCTGATCGGGGTGATCGGTGGAACGCTCGCGCATGGGATCATCGGGCTCTTCATCGGGCCGATCATCCTTGCGGTTGCCTGGGAGCTTGCGGCCGCCTGGATCCGCATCGAGCGGGCCGCGCCGGCGCCGGACGTTGTTGCCGACCGTTGACCCAAATCAACGTCGACGATTGCAGCCCCTCTTGGATGGCTGTTCGGCGCCCTTCAGGGGCGGTCGATGCTGGAGAGGGGCATCGGCTGTCCGGAACGGCTTGCGCGATTGAGGTCTGGTCGAGCCCCATGCTGTTGCAATTGACGGTCGGCGCGCTGATCAGTGCGATCAACATCGGCATTCACGCACTCGTTACCCTCGTCGCCGTCGCAATTGCCCGCAGCGCAGGTCTTCGCAAGGTCGAGCGGCCGAGATTGCATCTGATGGGCGTGATGATTGCGACCGCAGCGGTTCTGAATGTCGCGCATGCGCTGGAAGTCCTGATATGGGCATGGACCTATGCCATCGTCCAGGCCGTGGCCGCTCCCGAGAGCGACCTCATCTATTTCGCTTTCGTCAACTACACGACGCTCGGCTATGGCGACATCACGCCGGTGCGCGAATGGCGGCTGATCGGGCCGCTGACCGCGATGAACGGCGTGCTGCTGTTCGGCTGGTCAGCCGCAATCCTGTTCGAGGTCTTGCGCAAGACGCTCGACCACGTCGGACTGATCAAGGACGATGTCTTCACAGGAAAGGAACACGTGCCGTGAACGCGGACGGGGGGTGCGCTCGCCAACTGCGGCAATATACCACGCCTACCGCAAGTCGAGCGCCATGGCGCGCGTGTTCGGAGAGGAGCGCACCAGCGTGGTTACAAGGCTGTCGGCGTTCCTCCTGCTCCGCATCGGTGTGCAGATTATCATCACCGGGACAGCGGACGTCGCGCGAACGATCCCGGATGGTGCTCCACACACCGTCCATGAGCGACTTCCCGTCAGGTCAAGCCGGTAGATCGAGGCTTGCAAGCTGGTGCCGGTCCAGCAGCACGATCTGACGCTGTGTGTTGCCGATAAAGCCGATGATGCCGAGCTCGTGCAGACGCGACAAGGCGCGTGAGACGGTCTCCAGCGTCAAGCCAAGATAGTCGGCGATATCGCGCCTCGACATGGGCAGCGCCATGACACTCGCCGCGGTCAGCCGCCCATCCATCTCGAGCAGGAACGCCGCAACGCGCTCCAGGGAGGTCTTGCGCCCGAGCAGCAGCATATGATCTTCCGCATGCTGCAGGTTGTTCGTGGTCATGCTGAGGAGGTTCCTGGCGACCATCGCGTCATTCTCGGCGACCAGTTCGAGGCTCTGCCGCTTGACGAGACGTACTGTGGTATCGACGATCGCCTCGGCCGTGAATCTGTGCTCGCTGCCATTCTCCAGGCCAAAGATATCGCCAGTGAGATGAAAGGCGCCGATCTGCCTGCGACCATCCGACAGCAGCTTGTAACTCCGCACAGCCCCGGACTTGACTTGATAGACATATTCGGCGGGCTCTTTCTCGCCGTAGACTTCAGCGCCTTTCTTGTAGGAAAATTCGCTCAGACTGACCAGCGCAGTTGAAGAGCTGGTCATGCCGAGGTCGCGGAGCGAATTGGGGCGCGGTGCAGTATCAGTGGTGATGCGAACGAACATAGGCCAACTCCTCAGCTCAACGCCGAATTGGTCCGTCGGACAGAAAATCTCGTCGCAGGAAATGCGGCCGCGCTATCCCGTTCCCGCTGAAGTTGATTTACGACTAACGCGGTATTCCCAACCATTGTCCCAAGGTACATGGTACCCAGTGACCGGATGGACTTACTTGCGCGGATTGAGAAGTCCTTTGCTGCCTACGTAAGGGATCTCGCGAGGAAGCACATATTTTGATTTTCGTTCAATTTGCCGAATATCGCTTTGGTCATTCATTCGTCATCGTTGAACTCTCCGATAGGTGAAGAGTGCCCGGCCTGGTCCACGTAGTTGATGACGACGCATCGTTCCGGACGGCGATAGAACGCCGGCTGAAGCTCGCTGGCTATGATGTCGCGACCTATGCGTCGGCGCAGGACCTGCTGGACGCCGCGCCAGGTGACGATCAGCCCGGATGCATTCTGCTCGACGTGCGGATACCGGGACTGAGCGGCCCCGAATTGCAGAGCCGGCTGGTAGCATCGGGCTCGACGCTGCCCATCATCTTCCTGACCGGACATGCCGATACGGCAACCACGGTGCGGACGATCAAGGCCGGAGCGGAAGACTTCCTGACCAAGCCGGTCTCGTCAGAGTTGCTGCTTGACGCGATCGAACGCGCGCTGGTGCGGCAGGACGCCCTGCGGAGCCAACGTGGCAGGCTGGAGGTATTTCGCGCGCACCTCGCCAGGCTGACCCAGCGTGAACGACAGGTGTTTGATCTCATCGTGCGCGGCAAGATCAACAAGCAGATCGCCTATGAGCTGGGGACGACCGAGCGAACCGTGAAGGCCCACCGCCACCAGGTGATGGAGAAGATGCAAGTTCATTCGCTTGCAGAGCTTGTTTCGATCGCGGAACGGCTTGGATTGCTCGATACGAAGGGCGACTAGCTCTCTGATGGTCAGGATCGTGGTTTGCGGCAACGGGACTGCCCCAAGGGACAATATGAAAGTTCGTGCGTCGGTGCTGCCATGCGGGCGTCGCGCTACAAATAGCGCCGGCCCGAGAGGTCGCTCCCTTGCCGTCCCGCGAAACAGTTTTCGTCGTCGATGACGATCCTTCGATGCGGACCAGCCTGAGCAGGCTGCTTCGTGCGCACGGGTTCGTTGCGACGCTGTTCGAGTCAGCGAACGCTTTGCTCGATCAGGGCAGGTTCGAGGAGGCGATCTGCATCGTGCTCGACATCAATCTTGACGGAAAGTCCGGCATTGAGCTGCGGCTCCGACTGGCAGGGCAGGGGGTTATCGCGCCGGTCATCTACATCACCGGCAATGACAGCGCGGCAAATCATGCCGCTGCGATCGCATCAGGCTGCATTGCATACCTGACAAAGCCGTTCTCGGCCGAATCGCTGATCGCCTCGGTGATGCGTGCGTCGGCCGCCGCCTGATCTGCCAGACCCTTCATTCGTCGACATACTGCTCCAGCGTTTTGGCCGGCGCGCCCTTGTGCGCGGCGGCGAACTGGGTAAGCGGCGCCGACGTCGTGAGCGCCAGCAGATTAGAATCGACCGTCTCGAGTGTCAGCGTCTTTCCGGCCTCCATTTGCTTGACCACGTCTGCCGGAGCGACGTCGGCGGCGATGCAGGCGTTGGCCAGGCACCAGGTATACGGCACGCGGACCGGAGCACCCTCGTCGATGGTGAGCTTGACCGGTTGCTGCAGATACATGCCAACGGGCACGAACAGCTGCAGTCGCGCTGTCGGGGTACCGTCGCGCTCGATCAAGTCGATGCGCACGGCCATCTGACCGGTCGGGAATTTGCCTGTGATCGTGGTCCGGCACAACGTGGGTGCGCCGCCCGCCTTGAAGCATAGTTTCTGCCAGGCGCCGTAGTTGATGTCCTTGGCTTCGCGCTGACCACGGGTGGCGACTTCGGCGGGGAGCGCTGAGCTCGCGGTGATGAGGAGGACCAAAAAGGCTGAGAGACAGTTGAGAGCGCTGCTCATGGTTCGTGTCTCCGGATCGGGGCGCTATTTTTGCGCATCGAGAAATTTGGTCACCAGAGGCGACCATATCGGAATCGCGTCCGGTGAGCCGATGAAGAAGTGGCCCTCGTGGCCGAATGGCGGCATCAAATGGTACTCGGCCTTGCCGCCGGCGGCCGTGAACGCGTCGCGCATCGGCTTCGACAGTTCGGGGCCGAAGAACGTGTCGTTCTCGATGTAGATCCAAAGCATCGGCACGCGCGAGGTGCTGCCGAAATCGGCGATCGCTTCCACCAGCTTGTCAGGCGCATAGTTGTTGTTGGGCTTGCCACCGACACGGCCGCCGCGGCCGGCGGCGAAGGTGATGATCGCCTTCACCGGTGGCGGGTTCAGGCTCGACAGGGCGAACATTGGCAGCGGCAGTACCCAGATCTCCTCCTGGCTCCGTACGTCGTCCTTGGCATGCGCGCGCGGCGCAAGGACGAAAAGGACAAGGATGGCAGTCGTGAACCGGCAGAGGATTGTAGGCAGGGGACCCATCATGCCCTCCGTCATCCCGAATATGTGGCGGCAACGACGATCGGACCGAGCACCGTCAGCACGACGTTGCCGACCGCATACGGAACCGCAACGCCAAGCACCGGCGTCTTGCTCTCGGCAACATCGCAGGCACCGGTCACGGCGGCATCCACTGTCATGGCGCCGGCCAGCGCGCCGCACGTCACAACCGGGTTCATCCGGAGCACGTAGTAGGCGACCAGCGTTCCGACCGTCATCGGGACGAGGGTGACGACCACGCCCATGCCGACGAGGAGCAGGCCATGGGCCTGGATCGCCGACCAGGCAGCGAGGCCGTTGCCGAGGCCAATCGCCGCAATGAAACCGCCAAGGCCGATATCACTCAAGGTCTGCTGGGCGGCTGGCGGCATCGCGCCCATGGCCGGCCTGCGCGAACGCAGCCAGCCGCAGACAAGGCCCGCAATCAACGCGCCACCTCCGCCGCCGAGCGTCAGCGCCACGCTGCCAACCCTGAGGCTGGCAAGGCCGGCCAGAAGACCGGCGGCAATGCCGGCGGCAAGAAAAGCAATATCTGTGCGATCGCTCGTATTGAGGGCAGAACCAACCTGCGCCGTGGCCCGCGCGATATTGCCGGTGCTGCCGACCAGCGTCATGACGTCGCCGACATAGACGCGCGTATCGGGCCCGAGTGGCACTTCGCGGCCCATCCGGGTCAGTGCGCGCAGGAAGACGCCGCGGGCTGCGTCCCCGACGACGTCGACCACCTCGCGGAGCGTCCGGCCGTGCAGCTTCCGGTTCTCTATGAGAACGTCGACGACGTTGCCAGGCAGGTTGCGCAGCAGTTCGTCAGCGTCGATTTCAGCGCCGATGACCGGCTTGGCCGCGACGATTGCCGCGGTCGGGCCGGTCAAGACGATGTCGTCATCATTTTCGAGCACGACGTCGCGATGCGGTCCGACGTCGGCGCCATGGCGGACGATCCGCTCGACGACGGTACGTCCGCCGATCTCGGCTTCAATGGCTTCGACGGTGCGGCCGGCGGCGGCCGAGACGCGATAGGCTCGTGCCTGGAATTTGCGGTAGGAAAGATTGTCCGTCTTCGCGGGGACGCCACCGGCAAGTTCGGTCTCGAGTTTCTTGGCCTCCGCCTTGAGATCGACCCGCATCAGCCGCGGCGCGACGAATGGGACGAACAGCAGCGTCAGGATGTAGCCGAGCACATAAGTAACAGCATAGCCGGCCGCGATATTGGCTTCCTGTTGCTTCAAGATGTCGGGTGCGAGGCCGAGCTGCGCCAGCGCGCCCGACGCGGTGCCGATCACCGAGGACTGGGTCAGCGCGCCGGCGGTGAGGCCCGCGGCGGTGCCGGTATCGAGCTTGAACAGTTGGGCAAAGATCAGCACGAGCACGAGGCCCGTTGCGCCGATCACCAGCGACAGCACGACCTGCGCCAGCGTCCGGACGCTCAAGGAGGCAAAGAACTCCGGCCCGGACCGGTAGCCGATCGTGAAGACGAACAGGCTGAACAGGATCGCCCGCAGGATCGGTGGAAAGGAGAAGGAGCCGAGCTGTCCGATCAAGACAGAGACAACAAGGATACAGGCAGTGGTGCCGATCGAGAATCCGCTGATCTTGATCCGCCCAAGGATGGTGCCGATGGCAATCGCCAGCAGCAGGAAGATTTCCGGTGCGGTGACGATGATCCACCTGACGGTTTCCATGGTCGACGTTCCCCGGCGCTTTTGCCGCGATTTGATTTGCTGCGGGCGGAGATTGCTTGATCCAGATCAAGCCCCGGCGAGGACGTGGCGGGGTCTATGAAACGATGAAGGATTTACGCCCCGTATTGTCGACATGAGCACGTTGAACATCGCCGCCGGCGCGGTCCGCCGCGATGAAACAGTCGAGATTGTCCTGCTGCTGGCCTTTGCCGGCGGCTTCATCGATGCTTACACATGGATCATCCACGGCGTGTTGGCGAACGCCCAGACCGCCAACGTGATCTTTCTCTGGGTCAACGCCATGGCCGGCGATTGGACCAAGGCACTGCATTTCGTGCCGCCCATCCTGGCCTTCACCGCCGGCATCGTCATGGCGGCCTGGCTGCGCCGCGCGGCCGGCGAGCGGGCCAGTGCGCTCAGCGTCCTGGTCGAGATAGTCTTCTTGATCGTGATCGGAATCTTGCACAACCGGGTGCCGGATGTTGCTGGAACGCTCGGCATTTCCATGGTCGCGGCCATGCAATCGGCGATATTCATCAAGGTCGAAGGCGCAGCCTGCAGCACGGTCATGATCACCGGCAACATGCGTCAGACCGTTGAGAACATCTTCGCGGTCGCCTACGGCGGTGCCCCGCTGGGGACGCTGCGCAAGTCGGCCATCTTCTTCGCGCTATGCGCGGTGTTCGGCTGCGGCGCAGCCGCCGGGGCTTTCGCGACCGAGACAGTTCCCAGCCTCGCGCTCGGCATTCCCGTGATCGCACTCCTGATTGTCCTGTTGCGCTGCGAAGCCACACCGCGCGAGGTGGTCACATGAATGCGCCATCCGAATCGAAATGGACGCGGTTCTTTCCACCGGCCGGCTGGCTTGCGGCCTATCGTCGCGAATGGCTTGCCTCCGATGCCGTCGCCGGCGTCACACTCGCCGCTTACGCCATTCCGGTCTCCTTGGCCTACGCCGCACTTGCCGGCCTGCAGCCGCAGATCGGTGTCTATGGCTATATGCTCGGCGGCATTGGTTATGCCTTGCTGGGACTTCGCGGCAGTTGGCGATTGGTCCGACCTCGGCGATCTCGCTGATGATTGCCGCGACCGTCGGCGCGCTCGCCGGTGGCAATGCCGTGAAGTATGCGCAGATCGCAAGTCTCGCGGCTTTCGGCGTTGCCGTGCTCTGCTTCATCGCCTGGCTGTTCAAGCTCAGCGTCTGGTCCGGCTCGTTAGTGACAGCATCCTTGTCGGATTCAAGGCGGGGGCGGGGCTCACCATCATCATAAGTCAGTTGCCGAGACAGTGCGCGGCATGCGGATGTCGAGCCGCTCGCTGGAAGCACCGCGTTTCGCCCGAGGCGTGACCTCCTGCGCGCCGAGGGGCTCAGTGAGAAGACCGACAGCAGTCAGTGGCTGCGCTCGCTCGACAGCGTGCTCGGCGAAAGCACAGGCGGTCCGGCTCAGCGAACGGCTTGACGAGCTTGTTGCAATGCGAACGGCATCGCGCCTGCCGAGAATGCGCGCGACCGTTGACTTGGATCAATGGAGCGACAGGCGCGCAAAGCACGATCCCGCATCACCTTTTGCCTGTCAGGATCGGGAGAGACACATGTCCAAGGACACCAAGGCGGCGCAGAAGCGCATCGACCAGTTCTTCTCCGGTCCCGGCGCGCGGGCGGACGATTGGCGTGATCTGGTCGAGGCTGCCAAAGTCTGGGCGCGCGGCGGCGATCGCGCGGCCTATGACGAGGCGCTGGCCAGTCTGTCGGTGACGGAAGAGTTCCACGGCTATCCCGGCCTGCAACTGATGGCGGCTTTGCGCGAGGCAGCCTCGTCTGGCGATGCGGCCGCGTCGCGATCGCTTGCAACGCGGATCACTCAGGCGTTGGCCACGCGGTCGTTCCGCCAGCATGCCGGTGACTGGAATGCGAAGGATGACGGCAACGGCGATGCGCCCGAACTGGTCTCGCCCACCTTCGCCGGACACAAGGCGCGCCGACCCTATTTCGAGACTTTGATCGTCACCGGCATATCGTCTAGCCAGTGGCCGGCTCTTGCGGCCGAATGGCGCAAGCTGCGCCGTCCGGAAGACGGCTTCATCTACGAACCCGTCATCGTCGGCAGTCTGGAAGACGCGTTCTGCGCGACCATGCTCAATCCGAATCTGGGGGCGGTCGTCATCAACGAGGGCTTTGGCCTTCGTTCGCGGCACGAAGCGCCGGTCCTCCGTTCGCTAACGGCCATGGCCGGCCTCAAGGATGAATCCGATGCGTCCGCCTTGCGCCTCGCCCAGATCATCAAGCGCGTCAGGCCAGAGCTCGACCTCTACATGATCTCGAATCGGGACGTCGAAGAGCTTGCCGGCAATCCGGAAACCAATGTCGTTCGCCGGATTTTCTACTCGGTGGAAGAGCTGTTGGAGCTGCATCTGTCGATTCTCGAAGGCATCCAGGATCGCTACGACACGCCGTTCTTCGACAATCTCAAGAAATACGCGCAGCGTCCCATAGGCACCTTCCACGCGCTGCCGATCGCCCGCGGCAAGTCGATCTTCAAATCCGACTGGATCCGCGACATGGGCGAGTTCTACGGTCCGAACCTGTTCCTGGCCGAGAGCAGCGCAACCACTGGCGGTCTCGACAGCATGCTGGAGCCGACCGGCAACATCAAGAAGGCCCAGGAAAAGGCGGCGAGGGCGCTTGGCGCCGACCGCGTCTTCTTCGTGACCAACGGCACCTCGACCTCGAACAAAATGGCGGTGCAGGCGCTGCTCGCGCCGGGCGACATCGCGATCGTCGATCGCAACTGCCACAAGTCGCACCATTACGGCATGGTGCTCGCCGGTGCGCAGCCGCTCTATGTCGAAGCGTTCCCGATGACGGAATATTCGATGTATGGCGCGGTGCCGCTGAAGACGATCAAGCAGGCGCTGCTCAACGCCAGGGCCGAGGGCCGGCTCGATCGCGTCAAGATGCTGGACCTGACCAACTGCACCTTCGATGGCCACATCTACAACACCCGCCGGGTGATGGAGGAATGTCTTGCCATCAAGCCGGACCTGATCTTCCTGTGGGACGAGGCCTGGTTCGGCTTCGCGCGTTTCTCGCCGTTCCTGCGCCGCCGCACCGGCCTCGGCGCCGCCAACGAGATCGAGGCGTGGATGCGCGATCCGAAGTCGGTCGATGCCTATGAGAAGCAAAAGGCGCAGCTCGGCAAGAATCCGACCGATGAGGTGCTGCTCAGCACAAGGCTCGTTCCCGATCCGCGCCAGATTCGCCTGCGGGTCTACCAGACCAACTCGACCCACAAGTCGATGTCGGCGATCCGGCAGGGTTCGATGCTGTCGGTCAAGGACGTCGAATTCCACACGGTCGAGCAGCAGTTCAAGGAGGCCGTGTTCACGCATGCCTCCACCAGCCCTAACCAGCAGCTCATCGCCAGCCTCGACATCTCGCGGCGGCAGATGGAGCTGGAGGGCTATGGGCTCGTCGCCAATGCGATCGAGATCGCGCTGGCGATCCGCCAGGCGGTCAACAACAATCCGCTGCTCTCAAAATACTTCCGCATCCTCGGCGCCGACGCCATGGTGCCGGCGCAATACCGCCAGAGCGGCTTCACGGATTTTCTCGCTCCCGGCGTGAACTGGGCGAATACGCTCAAGAGCCTGGATGAGGACGAGTTCTGCCTCGACCCGACCCGCATGACGCTGGTGTGCGGCATGGCCGGCTATGATGGTACCCAGTTCAAGGGCATTCTGGCCAACGAGTACAACATTCAGGTCAACAAGACCTCGCGCAACTCGGTCCTGGTCCAGTCCAACATCAACAACACCCGCAGCGATGTTGCGCATCTCATTCGGGTTCTCGCCGAGATCGCAGGCGAGGTCGACCGCGGGCTGGTGCAAGGCGGCGAAAACGCGCGCAAGACCTTCGAGGCGCGCGTCAAGAGCCTGATGAAGGACGTGCCTGACTTGCCGAACTTCTCCCACTTTCATCCGAGCTTCCGCGGCGATTCCGGCACCAAGACCAACGAGGGCGATATTCGCAGCGGCTTCTATGCCGCCTATGACGTGGCGGGCTGCGAGCATATCCGCCTCAACGATCCCGAGATCGACCGTCGGCTGAAGGCCGGCCCTGAGCTGGTCTCGGCGAACTTCGTGATCCCGTATCCCCCGGGCTTCCCGATCATGGTGCCCGGCCAGGTCATCACCCAGGAGACCATCGACTTCATGCGCAAGCTCGATGTGAAGGAAATCCATGGTTACGACGCCAAGGAAGGGCTCAAGCTCGTGCGCACCGAAGCCTTGGCGAAGATCGGCCGGCCCAAGCCCGGCGCGCAGCCGAAGCTCAAGGCGGCTTCATAAGTATCGGAGGGGACCTCCATGCAGGGATTTTTCACGTTCCTTCAGCAGAACCCGTATCTGCTGCTGTTTTTCACCGTCGGCCTCGCCGTTTGGATCGGTCGGGCCAGTGTCAAGGGTTATGGCCTCGGCATGGTCGCCGGCGCCATTGTGGTGGGTGCCGGCCTCTCGGTTTGGGCGTCCACCTACGGCGTGAAGCTCGAGCTCAACAACTTCGCCAAGAGCCTGTTCTACTACCTGTTCATGTATGGCGTCGGCTTGCGTGTCGGCCCATCCTTCGTCAACAGCCTTGGCGGCGACGGCCTCAAATTCACCCTCCTCGCCGTGGTGTCGAGCGTGATCGGCCTTACTCTCGTCGTGGTCGGCGCAAAGCTCTTCGACCTGCCGGTGGGCGCTGCCGGAGGCATGCTGGCGGGCTCGCAGACCATGTCGGCCGCGATCGGATCGGCCGAACAGGCCGTCACCGCGGGAGTCGTCAAGCTGCCCGCGGGCATGACTCCTGAAGCGGCTTCGGGCATGATCGCGCTCTCCTACGGCATCACCTACATTTGGGGCACCGTGGGCATCATCCTGATCTGCAAATATCTGCCGCGCTGGTGGGGCGTCGACGCCAGGGCCGCCGCGAAGCAGTATGAGAAGGAGTTCGGGGTCAAGGACCTCGAAGGCGGTGGCCTGACCGGCTATCGCCAGTTTGGCTTGCGCGCCTATCGGCTGGAGAATCCCGCAACAGCCGGACTCAGCATTGCCAAGTTCCGGACGTTGAATCCGGAATACCGGATCGTCAATGTCGGGCGCGACGGCGAACCGCAAGGCGCCGATCCCGAGCTCGTGCTGCAAAAAGGCGACATTATCGCTCTGGGCGGCTCGACCGAGCATCTCACCGAGAAGATGGGTCTGATCGGCCCCGAAGTGGCCGATGCCCGGACGCTCGGAATCCCCATGGATCAGGCCGAAATCGTGGTCTTCAACAAGGATGTCGTCGGGCGCACTTTCGAATCCTTCCGCGACACGGCCATCGCCGGCCAGTTGCAGGTCACCAAGGTCGAGCGCGGGGGCGTGCAGATCCCCGCTGGTCTGAAAACCCAGCTGCAGCGGATGGACATTGTCTCGGTGGTCGGCCTGAAGGGGGCTGTGAGCGAACTCGGTGAGATGTGGGGACGCATCGCGCGTACCAACACTTCGACCGACCTGCTGACGCTCTCGGCGGGCATGATCGTCGGCTTCCTGATCGGCATGATCCAATTTCCCGCCTTCGGCGCCAAGATCGGCCTCGGCAATGCCGGCGGGCTGTTGCTGTCAGGCGTCCTTGTCTCATCGATCGTGTCGCGGCTGCGCTTCTTCGGCAACACCCCCAACGCGGCACGCAACGTGCTCGAGGATCTGGGGCTCGTGGTCTTCGTCGCCATCGTCGGCATCAATGCGGGCGCCGGATTGCTGTCTCAGCTGACGGGCGCGGTGGCCCTGAAAATCTTCATCGTCGGCTTCATCGCCTGCACGATCCCGCCCTTCATCGTCTGGGCCATCGGGTACCACATCTTCAAGATCAATCCGGCCGTGCTGATGGGCGGTGTGGCCGGTGCGCGGTCGCACTCCGGCCCGTGCCGCGAGGCGGCGGTGGAAATCCAGAGCACCGTGCCCTGGATCGGATTCCCGGTTGGCTATGCCGTTTCGGGCATCCTGCTCACAGTATTCGGCTACTTCGCAATGATCTTGGCTCAGTAACTCAGTGTGACTGCAAAGGGGAAACTACTCATGAGAAAGTCTGCTACGCGCCTCGCTCTCGCCGCTCTGCTCGTTGGTGTGGCCGGCTTCGGCACGCCGTCGCGTGCCGATACCGGCCAGGTCGCCATCGTCTTCACCAAGGGCGGCTTCATCGTCGGCGTCGGCGGCGGGGAGGGCGTGCTGCTCTACAGGGGCCACAAATATCCCTTCACGGTATCAGGGATGAGCGTCGGCTTCACGGTCGGTGCCTCCACGACCAAACTGGTCGGCCGAGCGCTCAACCTGAAGGGGCCGCAGTCGATCGAAGGCTCCTATGCTGCGGGCGGAGCCGGTGGGGCCGTTGCGGCCGGCGCCGGCGCGGTGCAGTTGCAGAACGGCAATGGCGTGATCCTTCAGCTCAGCGGACCGAAGGTCGGCGCGGAAGTCTCGGCCGCGGTCGGCGGCGTCACGATCAAGTTGAAATAGCGGGAGCAAGGCTTGCGCCAAACAAAACGGGCTGCGTCAATGCAGCCCGTTTTCATGTGGCGATCGTGCACGTCAGTATCGCTCCTCGACGAATTTGAGCCCGCGCAGGCTGGCCTGGTCGTTGTAGCGACCCTTGTGGGAGCGCGGCGGCAGCTTGACCTTCTCGCGCTTGATCTTCTTGTAGGGGATCGTCTGCAGAATATGCGAGATGACGTTGAGCCGGGCGCGCCGCTTGTCGTCGGAGCGGATCAGCCGCCACGGCGCATGCTTGGTATCGGTCGCCTCGAACATCATGTCGCGCGCGCGGGAGTAATCATACCAGCGGCCAAATGACTCGGTGTCCATCGGGCTGAGCTTCCACTGCCGCAGCGGATCCTCGATCCGCGCTTTGAAGCGGAGCTCCTGCTCCTCCATCCCGACCTCGAGCCACAGCTTGATCAGGATGATGCCGGCGTCCACGGCGAACTTCTCGACCAGCGGGCACAATTCCAGGAAGCGCTTGTGATCGGCCGGCGAGCAGAAGCCCATGACATATTCGACCCCGGCGCGATTGTACCAGCTGCGGTCGAAGATCACGATCTCGCCGCCGGCGGGATATTGCTCGATATAGCGCTGCAGGAACAGTTGGGTCTTTTGCCGGTCGGAGGGGGCGGGCAGGGCGCAGACGCGGAAGACGCGCGGGCTGACCTTTTCGGTCAAGGCCTTGATGGTCCCTCCTTTGCCGGCGGCGTCGCGCCCTTCGAAGATGATGATCACCTTCAGCTTCTGGGCCCTAACCCATTCCTGAAGGTGGCAGAGCTCGACCTGAAGCTTTTCGAGCTCCTTCTCATAGGCCTTGCGCTTCATTTTCTCCGCGGGCTCGTTCTTGGCCATGCCTGTCCTTTCGCTGCTAGCGCATGATCCGGAAAAGTGTGACGCGGTTTTTCGATAAGATCATGCTCAAACAAAGAGCTGAAGCGGGATGTCTTTTCAACCCAATCCCATCGCGCTTTAGCGTCGTTATCAGTCGTCCCATGAAATGGTCACGCCGATGTCTCCAGGCACGCCGCCCGGAAACTCGATGACCTGATAGGCGATGCGATAGCCGCGTGGCTGGAGATAGTCCTTCCAGAGCTGGAAGATCTCCTTGGGAATCCCGGTCAGCGTATCCTCCCAACCCTTTTCCATCTGATTGATCGCGCGCCCCTTGTCGGTGCAGAGCGAGTTGGGGAAGCGATAGACCATCACTTCGGTCAGGCCGTTGCGCACGGCACGCTGGATGATGGTCGCGGCGAGCTTGATCTTCTCCTCCTCGGTCTTGCCGGAGGCCTTGCTCAATCGCTCGATCAGCGCGCGCTTTTCGGCCTCGGCAGCAGCGGCGAGACGGACATATTCTTCCGCCTTCTCGGCCTCCTTCAGCGCGGCCTCCTTGCGGATCTGCGTCGCACTGGGAATGAGATCGTCAAGCCCGGGCATGGCTGCGGCTCCCTGTGATGTTCGAACGGCGTTGACCGACGCTAGGTCCGGCGCGAGGCGTTCCCTTGATTCAAATCAAGCAATCTGGGAGGCTGGCCGAACACAGTGCCGTCCAAGGCGTTTGACCGGGAGAGGCAATTGAACGATCAGCTCCATCCGATGGCACCGCACCATCTGCCGTTCTATCTCGCGCCGGGGAGCGGGACCGATACCCTGATGGTGGTCATGGGGATATTCCTGATCGGCACCGTGCTGTGGGTCGGCACGCTCTATTGGAGGCTGCATAGCCTTCCCGAGCGGATGGCGCACAAGTCGCAAAAGCTCCAGTTCGAGTTCGTGGCCGTGCTCGGCCTGATCTCGCTGTTCACCCATATGCACATCTTCTGGATCGCCGGCCTGCTGCTGGCGCTGATCGACATTCCAGACTTCGGAACGCCGCTGCGCAGCATCGCTGACTCCGTCGAGAAAATTGCCGACGCGACACCGGGAGAAGCGAACGAACCAGCTGAAACCCCGGCGCCGGCCGAAACGCCGGTTGCCGTGAAGGAGAAGGAGCATGGCCATGTTTGAGCTCATGTTCTGCTCGCTCCTCACGATCGTGCCTGACTACCTTTATCGCCGCTATGGCCAGGGCAAGCGCTTGGGCAAGGAGATCACCTTCTTCTCGGTCTGGTATGAGCTGCGCTGGGGCATCACCGGCTGTTTGATGCTGACGATTTCGCTGATCACGATGATCTTCTATTTCCATCCGGCGACGGACTCGGCGACGCTCTACTATCGAACCGTGCCGATCCTGCCTGAAGGATCGGGGCGCGTAGAGGACGTGAAGGTCAGCTTCAGCCAGCCGGTGAAGAAGGGCGACGTGCTGTTCACGCTGGACAGTTCCAAGCAGCGGGCTGCGTTCGAAACCGCCAAGCGGAAGGTTGCCGAGGTCGACGCAGCGATGCAGACGGCGCAGGCCGACGTAGTCAAGGCAGAAGCGCAAATTGGCGAGGCGAAAGCCAATCTTCAGCAGGCAAAGGATGAACTCGATGTGAAGAGCGAGCTACAGCGCCGCAATCCCGGCATTGTTCCGCAACGCGACATCGAGAAGCTGCAGGTGCTGGTCGATCAGCGTCAATCCGGCGTTGACGCCGCGACCGCCGCGAAAGAGTCCGCAAGCCTGCAGGTCTCAATTTTGCTGCCGGCGCAGAAGGCCAGTGCCGCAGCCGCGCTTGATCAGGCCCAGGTCGATCTCGACAAGACCACGATCCGGGCAGGCGTCGACGGTCGCGTCGAGCAATTCTTTCTTCGTCCCGGCGACCTCGTCGCGCAGATCATGCGACCGGCCGGCATTCTCGTTCCCGAGGGCGCGGGCAAGACCGCGCTTCAGGCTGGCTTCGGCCAGATCGAGGCGGGCGTCTTGAAGGAAGGCATGGTTGCGGAAGCGAGCTGCATCTCCAAGCCGTGGGTGATCATTCCCATGGTCATCACGTCAGTGCAGGACTATATCGCGGCCGGTCAGTTCGCGGGTGGCCAGCAATTGATTGAAGCTCAGAACGGTCCCAAACCCGGCACGATCCTCGCGTTCCTCGAGCCGCTGTACAAGAACGGCCTGGACGGCGTGACGCCGGGCAGCAGCTGCATCGTCAACGCCTATACCAGCAATCATGAGGAAATATCCGCGCCGCATACCAGCACCGGCCGGGCCATCGCGCTCCATGTCGTCGATGGCGTCGGCCTCGTGCATGCGCTGCTGCTGCGCATCCAGGCCTTGCTGATGCCGATCAAGACGCTGGTCCTGAGCGGTCATTGAGGGGCGGAACAGGGTCGCTCAGGTCTGTTACGCCGGTGCATCTCCCGCTAGAATTGTGACCAGAAGCGGCCGGAAAGGCCGCCGGCGGAGGCGAGATGAACGGGCGCAAATCCCGGGTTTCGGTCGTGCTGGGGCCGGTGTGGCTCTGGCTCGGTCTGTTGCTGGCCGTTCTCCCAGGCAGCGCCGATGCCGCCGAGCGCAGTGCGCGCGCTGAACTCAAGCACGTGCTCGTGTTGCATTCCTTCGGGCGCGAATTCCGCCCCTGGAGCGAGTATGCGCGGAGCATCAAGGCCGGCCTCGAGCAACAATCGCCCTGGCCGCTCGACATCCAGGAACACACGCTGCTCAGCGCGCGATTCAACAATTCCGGCCCGGAAGCGCCCTTCGTCGAGTATCTCGCCTCGCTCTATCAGGGCGCGCCGCCCGACATCGTGTTGAGCATCGGTGCTCCGGCGGCGCAGTTCGCGCAGCGATATCGCGCCAAGCTGTTTCCCGATACGCCGATGGTGCTGGCCGTGGTCGAGGAGCGGCTGGTGGACCGCCTTGAGCTCACCGACAACGACGCCGTTGTGTCGGCCCATATCGATTTCATGGCGGTGTTCGAGAGCATCCTGCGCGTCCTGCCGGACACAAAGACCGCGGCCATTGTCATCGGAGCGTCGCCGCTCGAGAAATTCTGGACCGACCAGTTGAAGCAGGATTTGAAGCCACTGGGAAATCGTCTCGAGCTCGTCTGGTATTCCGACCTGCCGTTCGAGGTGATCCTCGAGCGCGCGGCCAGGCTTCCGCCCCATGCCGTGCTGTTCTGGGGACAAATGTCGGTCGACGCCGCCGGCATCGTCCACGAGGGTGACCTCGCCTTGCGCAACCTGCGCGCGGTCGCCAACGCGCCGATCTTCTCCTATCAGGACCCCTTCTTCGGCGGTAGCACCGTTGGCGGCCCGATGCAGCTCACGGCGGAGATCAGCCGAACGACGGTCAATGCCGTGATACGCGTCCTCGGAGGCGAGAAGCCGTCTGCCATCAAGTACGAGCCGATCGAATTCGGGCGGCCGAAATACGACTGGCGCGAATTGCAGCGCTGGGGCATCAGCGAAAGCAGTCTGCCTCCCGACAGCGAGATTCTGTTTCGCGAGGCGACCGTGTGGGAGCGCTATCGCTGGCAGATGCTGCTGATCGCCGCCATCATCCTGGTCCAGGGCGGCTTGATCAGTGGATTGTTGCATGAGCGTCATCGCCGCCGGGGTGCGGAGATCGAGTCGCGCCAGCGCCTCGCCGAGCTTGCCCATGCCAACCGCTATTCGGCCGTTGGCGAGTTGACGACCTCGATCGCGCATGAGCTCAATCAGCCGCTGGGCTCGATCCTGACCAATACCGAGACGGCTGAGCTCATGCTCCAGGGCAATTCACCCGACATCGACGAGATCCGGCTGATCCTCGCCGATATCAGGCGGGACGATCAGCGGGCGAGCGAGGTCATCCGCCGGTTGCGCAGTGTCCTGAAGAAGACGCCGTTCGAGAGCAAGGAAATAGAGCTCAACGACACGGTGAGGGAAGCGGTCGGCCTCGCCAGGACCGACGCCGATGGACGCCGGATCACGCTGATCTATACGCCGGTATTGGTCGATCTGCACGTCAAGGGTGATCCCATCCAGCTTCAGCAGGTCGTTCTCAACTTGATCATCAATGCGATGGACGCGACTTCCGATGCGAACACCGGGAAGCGCGAGGTCGGCATCTGGACCGTGCGCGCCGGTCGGGAGGCAGAGGTCAATGTCGTCGATACCGGGCCGGGGGTGGCGGCCGACGATCTCACCCATATATTCGATCCCTTCTTCACCACCAAGCCTCAAGGCATGGGCATGGGGCTCGCCATCGCGAAAACCATCGTCGAGGCCCACCAGGGCACGATCAGCGCGACCAACCAGCCGGCGGGCGGGGCACGGTTCACCATCCGGTTGCCGCTCCTCCGCTGATCGCCGGCATCTGGATCCAATGGTCTGTCGCGTCGCAACAGCGCGGAGGCTCGGTTTCGTTGATCTCGATCAACAAACGCCTATGCCCCGGCCCGATGGTCGCGGACGGAAATCTTCGTGGAGGTCGTGATGTTTCGCTGCGGCAAGATCCTGATGGCGCTTGCGCTGGTAATGGCGGTTCCTGCCGCGGCAATGGCTCAAGCTACTACGCCGGCTGCACCGGCTGCGCAGACGCAGCCCGCAACGCCACCAGCCGCTGCCGCCGAGCTGCTGAAACCAGAGCAGCTCGAGGCGCTGGTCGCGCCGATCGCGCTCTATCCCGACGAACTGCTGGCCAACGTGCTGGCGGCATCGACCTATCCGCTCGAAGTGGTGCAGGCCGATCGCTGGCTGAAGGATAACAAGAACCTCAAGGGCGACGCACTGAAGACGCAGGTCGACAAGCAGAGCTGGGACGACAGCGTCAAGGCGCTCGCCAGCACCGCCGATGTTCTTGCCATGATGAGCGACAAGCTCGAATGGACCCAGAAGCTCGGCGACGCCTTTCTCGCCCAGCAGCCCGACGTGATGGATGCAATCCAGCGTCTGCGCAACAAGGCCTACGACAACAAGAAGCTGGTCACCACCAAGCAACAGAAGGTCAGCGTCCAGTCCCAGGAAGGCAAGCAGGTCGTGGTCATCCAGCAGGCGGATCCTGCGACGATGTATGTGCCGTATTACGATCCGGCGACGGTCTACGGCACCTGGCCCTATGCGGAATATCCGCCGTACTACTGGGGCTACCCCTCCTATATCGGTGCGGGCGTGGTCGCAGCCGGCATCGCCTTCGGTACCGCCTGGGCGATCGGACGCTGGGGCAATTACTGGGGCGGCGGCTGCAACTGGGGTAACCGCAACGTCTACGTCAATCATCGCACCACCAACATCGGCAACGGCTGGCAGCACAATCCGGCGCATCGCGGCGGGGTGCGTTACAACAACGTCAACGTCCAGCAGCGCTTCGGCAACAACAATATCAGGGCCGGCGCGTCGGACCGCATGGATTTTCGCGGCCGCGACGGCAACCAGGTGCTGCGTCCCGGTCAGGGCGGCGCGGGCGACCGTGCAGGCGATCGTGTCGGTGATCGGGCAGGCGATCGGGCTGGTGATCGCGCCGGCGATCGTGGCGGCGCCGGTGATCGCGGCGGTGCCGGTGATCGCGGAGATCGTCCGGGTGCAGGCGATCGCGCCAGCGCAGGGACGCGCGATCGGCCCGGCGGTGGTGATCGTGCCGGCGCAGGTGATCGTGCCAAGGGTGGCAACAAGGGCGGCAACAAAGGTGGCGGCGACCGCGCCAAGGCAGCCAACCGTGCCGGCGGCGGGGCTGCTGCCAACCGTGGCGGTGGCGGCAATCGCGGCGGCGCCATGAACGTCTCGTCCGGCCGGTCGGCAGCCGCGGCATCGGCACGCGGACGCGCGAGCATGGCAAGCATGCCGCGCGGGGGCGGTGGTGGACCGAGCATGGCCGGGCGCGGTGGTGGAGGAATGGCCGCGCGCGGGGGAGGCGGCGGCTTCGGAGGCGGAGGAGGTCGTGGAGGCGGCGGCGGTGGCCGGCGTTCCGACCTCGCGCTCAAGCACGACATCGTCCTGCTCGGCCGTCTCTCGAACGGGCTCGGCTATTATCGCTTCAGCTATATCGGCAGCGACAAGGCCTATGTCGGCGTGATGGCGCAGGAGGTCGAGCAGGTGATGCCTGACGCGGTGACCCGCGGCAGCGACGGATATCTGAGGGTCTATTACGAAAAGCTCGGGCTGACATTCCGCACCTACGGCGACTGGCTCGCCGGCGGCGCGAAAATCCCTGCGGAGGTGATGCCATGAACGGCGCGACATGGTTCCATCGTGCGATCATGCCCGGCGTGGTCGCGCTCGCACTGTTCGCCTCGCCGTCATCAGCGCAGGAATCCTACAAGTCCCCGGAGGACGCTGCCGCAGCACTTGCCGACGCGGTCAAGGCGGGCCCGAAAGATATCCTGAAAGTGCTGGGCAGGGCGGCCGAGGACATCGTCTCGTCGGGGGACGAGGTCGCCGACAAGGACATCCGCCAGCGCTTCTCCTCGATGTATGACACCAAGCATGGCATCAAGGCGGAGGGCAACAAGACCGCGACCTTGTTGCTGGGACCGGATGATTTCCCCTTCCCGATTCCGCTGGTCAACACCAAGACCGGCTGGGAATTCGATACGGACGAGGGCCGCATCGAGGTGCTTCGCCGGCGCATCGGCCGCAACGAGCTCGACGCGATCCAGACTGCGCTCGCTTATGTCGACGCGCAGAATGAATACGCGGACAAGGACCGCGGCGAGGGCGTCGGCGTCTATGCCCAGCGCTTCGTCTCGTCCCCCGGCAAGAAGGACGGGCTGTTCTGGCGCGACGACAGCGATCCGAGCCCGCTCGGCCCCTTCGCGGCAGCGGCTTCGAAGGAAGGCTATGAGGCGAGCGACGTCGGGCCCGCGCCCTATCACGGCTACTACTTCCGCATCCTCAAGGGGCAGGGGCGCGATGCACCGGGTGGCGCACTCAACTATGTCGTCAAGGGCAAGATGATCGGCGGCTTCGCCCTGATCGCCTGGCCCGCCGAATATGGCAATTCCGGCGTGATGACCTTCCTGGTCAATCATGCCGGCACCGTCTACCAGAAAGATCTCGGCAACCGCACCGAGTTCATAGCCGCGCGCACCACGCTGTTCGATCCCGATCAGACCTGGAAGAAGGTCGATGCCGCAAAACCCTGAATGGCGCACCGCCCTCCGCCGTCGCGCGTTCCGTCTGATCGCGGTCCTCCTGCTCGCGACCGGGGCAGCCTCGCCGGCGACGCCGTCCTTTGCCCAGGCTGCCGGCCATGTCAGGGTCAAGATCGTCAAGGCCGGCCTGCTCGTCGGCGGCGGCGTCGGCCGCGGCGTTCTGACCTATCGCGGCAAGACCTATCCATTCAAGATCACCGGCCTGAGCCTCGGCATCACAGCTGGCGCTACTGTCGGTCGCTTCGATGGCTGGGCCTCTGACATCCGCGACGTCAACGACTTCGCCGGCACCTACAGCTCGGTCGGCGGCGGCTTTGCGCTGGTCGGCGGCGTCAATGGCGTTCATCTCCGCAACGAGAAGGGCGTCACCATCGTGCTGCAGGGCCCAAAGGCTGGGCTCGAGCTTGCGGCCAACATCAGCGAGATCACGATCTCGCTGAGGTGAGCCGACGCCACATGCGCCGCGACTCGGGCCGACGTCGATGCTTCAGCCGATCCTCAACTTGAGAGTCAAAAGCGCCGCTGAACCGAGGGCAACCGCGACGCCGATTGCGCACGCCGTCCATCCCATCCAATCAAAGATCTGTCCAAGCACCGCGGTACCCGTCAAACCTCCGAGGAAATAGCAGGCCAGATAGGTACCGCTGGCGACGCCGCGGTTTTCGGTCGCGGCCTGTCCGACGAAGCTCGTCGCTACCGCTTGAGCGAAGAACGTCCCGACGCCGACCAGGACCATGCCGGTCAGCACCTCGGCAAGATGCGGGCGCAGCATCAAAAGCACGCCAAGCGCCGCGAGGGCGAGCGCGCCCCAGATCGCCGGTCTTGTCCCTATGCGTGTGGCGACCTTGCCGGCCAAAAGGGTCGTGACGATCGAGGGCAGGAAGACGAGATAGACGAGGCCAAGGTCCATCATGCCGAGCGAGAGTGGCGGCCGCACCAGCACGAAATTCACGAATGTGAAGGTGCCGATGAAGGCGAACAGGATGCAAAAGCCGATGCCGAAGGCCGCGCGCAGCCGTTCATTGCGCCAGTGCGCGAACATGGCGGCAAGTGGCGAGGCGGCCGTGGACATCGCGTGCATCGGCTGGACGCGATTGATGGTGAAATAGACCAGAGCGGCGCCGGTCAGATTGAGCGCGGCAAAGAAGTAGAAATTCCAGGACAGTCCAAGGCTGTCAGCGACCGCGGCCGAGATCAGCCGCCCGATCAGATTGCTTGCGACATTCCCGGTGATGTAGGCAGCAAAGGCCCCGCCGGCATCCATAGCGCTGCATTGTTCGCCGAGATGAGCGAGCGTCAGCGCAAATGCCGATGCCATGCACAGGCCCTGCGCGATACGGAGACCCGTGAAGACAGCGAGGTTGGGCGCCACCGCAAGCAGACTGGTCGGGATCGCCAGCAGCGTAAGACTGAAAAGAATGCCGAGCCGCCGGTCGATATGCGGGCTGAAAAAGCCGACGACGAGGCTTGAGATGGCCATGCCGAAGGTGGAGGCGTTGACCGCAAAGCCCATCGCCGCCGGCGTCACGCCGTAATGGCGTGTCAGGGACGGCAGGATCGCCTGCGTCGCAAAGAGATCGACGACCGTCAGGAATGCGGTCAACCCGATGACGAGCGAACGGAAGGCGACGCCCGGCGAGGGTCCATGCATCGCCATGGTGGCCGGTCTGATGCGGGCGGACAGATCAGTCATGACACGGCACCTCCTGACGAGAAGGAAGATGTGACGCCCGGCACGCGGGGCAGCATGGGGAATTCCGGGCGTCACATCCGGTAACGAGGGCAGGGGCTTGATGCACTCGCTACATATTGTGGTCGTGCTGATCCTTGCGGACGTCGCCGACATAGAGAATGACGGTCTGCTTGCCGAGGTTCTTCCACCAGTGCGAGGTCCCGAAGACTTCAGGCCTGATATCGCCGGCCTTGTGCACGATCGGATCGACGCAGTTGGAGGCGTATTCGACGATCTCGCCCTGCTGCACGAAAATCAGTGCCGGACGGTCGTCATGGCTGTGCCAGGGCACGATGCCGCCGGGTTCGATCGTCAGCTTGCGAAAGCGCAGCTCGCGATCCCTGATGTTGGCCGGCTGCTTCTCGAGGTCGATCGAGCCGAGCGTGACGTCGGTAACGCCGACTGGCTTGTAATCGACCATCTGCCGGGCATTCGGCTTCATCTTGTCGGCCGGGCATTCGCCGGCAGAGGCGGGTTGGATCGCGAACATGACCGCGCCGGCCAAAGCGACGGCGGGCAAGAGTGTAAGCGACAGTCTCGAATGCGTGATCATGGATCGTCTCCGTTGTTGGCCGCAACCGCGATGGTCATTGGCAATGGCGTCAGGCTCGCCGAAGACGCGCTCTGAATGAAATGCCGTCTCGCTCTCGACGCGATAGCCCCGCGCTATCGCGGCGCGATAGGCAGCGGCTATCGAACCAATTGTGGAATGGCATTTCTACCGGCCGACGATCTGGCGTCGGATGGCAGTGCCCCCTTGCAGGGTGGCGCGGACGTCAAAATAATGCGAACCCATGGTACCGGAGCGGAAGATGACGGCGTTGACCCCAACCGATGCAGAACGGCTCAAGCTTGCCTTTCAACGCTGCCGCGACATGGAGGGCACGCTGAACGAGCAGCTTCGTGCCTATGCGGAGGCCGGCCGCGAGATATTCCCCGCTTACGGGGAGGCGGTCGATCGCCTGGTGGATCGATTGAGCCAGAACGGAGGCGGCGAGAATGCGCCGCGTCCGGGCGAGGTGATGCCGCCCTTCATGCTGCCTGACGATCGGGGGCAGCTCGTTGGGCTGCCATCATTGCTTGCGCGCGGGCCTGTGGCCGTGATGTTCTTTCGCGGACACTGGTGTCCCTACTGCCGGTTGAACGTCCGCGCCGTGATCCAGGCGCAGGACCGGATCCGTGCGATGGGCGCGCAGATCGTCGCGATCATGCCGGAGACGCAGGAATATACCGAAAAGTTCATTGCGGAGTCGGGCGCGCCATTTCCGGTGCTCACCGACCTCGACAACGGCTATGCGCTGTCGCTTAACCTCGCAATCTGGCTCGGCACCGAAATCCAGCGGCTATTGTCCTACCAGGACATGGCAAAATTCCACGGCAATGACGGCTGGATGCTGCCGATCCCGGCTGTCTTCGTGGTCGGCCGAGACGGCCTCGTCAAAGCCCGCTTCGTCGACCCCGATTTCCGCAAGCGCATGGAGATCGACGATTTGCTCGCAGCGCTGGAGGGCGCGAGCCGGGAGAATTAGGTTTGCCGCTGCGAAATCCTCTCGGGCAGGACCGCAAGCTCAGCCCGCAATCGCCCGCCAATCCGCGCCGCGCAGCATCCGCATCACCGCGTTGGCGACGGCGGTCCGCTGACGGCCGGCGACGCCGTAGAGGTTGACGGTACGGCGCGCGTCGAGGCCGCTCACAGCGGCACGCTTGAGGTTGTCGGGGAGCGGTGAGGTGCGCGGCACCATCGCGATACCGATGTCGGCCTCGACGAGCTCGAGAAGGTCGCGCTCGCTGGATATCTCGTGGCCATGATCGACGTCGATGCCGTGCTCGCGCAAGCTCGACGAGATCCGGCTGGCATGCTCGCAATAGTTTCGGCTCAGCATTTGCTCGGCGCGAAGATCGTCGAATTCGATCGTGCTCTGGCTTGCAAGCCGGTGCCCTTTGCCGATCACGAGGTCGAAATTCTCGGTGAACAGCGGCCAAACGTCGAGCCGCTCCCAGGCCCCGTCGATCTCGGCGGCTATGCCGAGCTCGGCTTCACCCTTCTTGAGATAATCAGCGACTTCGCGGCTTGAGCCACGCAAGAAGCGGAATTCCAGCCGGTTGAACTGCCGCCTGATCTGGTTGAGATGTGGAATGAGCAGTGACAGATCGATGGCATGGGTCAGCGCAACGCGCAGCGCGCCGACTTCGCCGCTCTTGAATGAGGAGGCGAGCGATCGTGCTCCGGCGGCGGCCTCATAGCACTGCTTCAACAGCGGGTGCATCCGCTGACCGAGCTCAGTCAGCTGTGCGGCCGGCCGCTCGCGGCGAAACAGGTCACCGCCAAGCTCGGCCTCGAGCTGCTTGATGGCCCGCGTCAGCGAGGGCTGCGTCACGTTGCATTCCTCGGCGGCGCGCGTGAAGTTCAGCAGTTGCGCTACCGCGAGGAAATAGCGGACCTGGTGCATTTCCATGGATCGGCTCCCAGCAGGATCAGGACGGAACTTAGCCGATCGGGACGGGGAATGACATCCCGCGCCCGATAGCGGGCGCGTATCATTTCGGAAGCCATCCGGCATTTCCGCTTCTTGAGGCCATCGCTCACAATTCGCATCAGTCAGGGGCCGGTCAGGAGGCCGCCCCGTCGTCATTGGAGGATCGGCCATGAATATTCCCCTCAAGCCGCGACCAGGTGATCCGCGACGTCCTGCTCGCGCAGCAGCCGAACAAGCGCTTCACCACGGTGGAAGAGCTCGGCGCTCTCACGGTGTTTCGGTCGACCGAAGCTGCAGGCTCGATCACCGGCATTGCGCTGCCGGTCGATGGCGGCTGGACCGCGCATTGACATGAGCCGGCGTAACAAACCGCGACGGCTGACGAATATCCGACGATTGGAAGCCCCTCAGGAGCGAGATATGAACGGCATGCAAGGCAATTCAAAGGACCTGCCGGGCCAGGTCGTGCTGGTGCTGCAGGGCGGCGGCGCGCTCGGCTCCTACCAGGCCGGCGTCTACCAGGCCCTGCACGAGGCCGGCATCGAGCCGGACTGGATCATCGGCACCTCGATCGGTGCGATCAATGCCAGCCTGATCGCTGGCAATGAGCCGCAGCATCGGCTTGAGCGCCTGAAAGTATTTTGGAAGCGGATGGAGCAGAGCCCGGCCTGGAGCTTCCGCACCGCATTCCCCGGCTTCAACGAAAAGCTCACCTATTGGTCGACCATCACCAGCGGCATTCCCGGCTTCTTCCGGCCCAATCCGCTTGCGCATGCCGGTGATTCCTATCCGCTCGGTGCTGATCACGCAGGCTTTTATTCCACCGGGCCGCTCGAGAAGACGTTGAACGAGCTCGTCGACTTCAGCCTGCTCAATCGCTGCACGCCGCGGCTCACAGTCGGCGCGGCCCATGTACGCTCAAGTCAGATGCGCTATTTCGACAGCCGCGATGGTGAGCTGACGGTGAAGCACGTGATGGCGTCAGGTGCGCTGCCGCCGGCGTTTCCGGCCGTGCGTATCGATGGCGAGCTCTACTGGGACGGCGGCATCCTCTCCAACACGCCGACCGAAGCGGTGTTCGACGACAACCCGCGCAAGAACTCGCTGATCTTCGCCGTGCACCTCTGGAATCCCGTGGGCGCCGAGCCGACCACGATGGCCGAGGTGCTGAACCGCCACAAGGACGTCCAGTACTCCAGCCGTATCGCCAGCCAGATCACGCGCCAGCAGCAGGCGCATCGTTTGCGCCACGTCATCAACCAGTTGGCCGCAAGGCTCCCCGAGCACGAACGCGGCAATCCCGTTGTCCGCGAACTGACGAGCTATGGCTGTCCGACACGCATGCACGTGGTGCGTCTGCTCGCTCCGCAACTCGATCACGAGACGCACACCAAGGATATCGACTTCAGCCCGTCCGGCATCATGAGGCGCTGGGAGGCTGGCTACGCGCATACCCAGGCGGCGTTGGCAAGCAGGCCTTGGGAAGGCGAGTTCGACCCTCTGGCGGGCGTAATCCTGCATGACCAGCAGGAGATGATGCCGATGGCTGCCGAATGAGCAGGGCCATCGGATAGTTGGCGCTTACCCCAACGAGAGGACGTCCGTGGTGATGTGACCACGGACGTCCTCTCGTTTGGTATGGATGCGTAGGCTGAAGGGCGTCCCCGCGCTATCTGTCGTGACGCATCACAAACCGGCAAAGCAAATGATCGAGCGAGATGCGTCCCGGTCCATAGGCCATGATGCCGAGCGCCATTGCGGCCCAGGTGATGTGGACCGGCCAGCCGTCGGGCACGGTGAGCTCGACAATGACGGTCATGAACAGGAGCCCGAGTGCGGCAAAGCGGGTGCCGAGGCCGAGCACCAGCAGGACCGGAAACATGATCTCGCCGCAGCCGGACAGGAAGGCCATCGTCGCGGGGCTCGGGTAATGATAGGGGCCGCCGGGCAGATGTAGCATGAATTCATCGGTGAAGAGCGTCACCGCAACGTCGCTCAACTTCAAGAAGCCGGTCCATTTGAGGATGCCCGAACGCCAGAACGGGACCGCCAATGCCAGGCGCAGTGCGAGCTGCACTATGGATGGGGTCGCAATCGCCTGGACAAGACCATTGGCCCTGTCGACGAGCACGCCGATAGAGGGCAGGGCAGTTGCAGGCGCGATACGTTGTTCCGAGATCATCTTGCGTCTCCAGACGTCAGCGAGGCGAAGGCGCCCGCCTCGAACAGGCCGGCGATGTTGGTGGCGAGATCGAAGTCGGGTGCGTCTTCCAGCGCCGCCGCGGCGGCTTCTGCCAGCATGCATCCCGACATCAGGCAAGTCAGGAAGACCGCACCGCCGGGCGGGAGCAGTTGCACCACGACGTCGACGTCCGGCCGCGTGATCAGGGCATCTTCTGGTAAGGATGCGTCGATGCCGTCAGCAGACTCGGTGCCGCGGTTGGCGGCAAAGATGGTCACCGCCGCGTAAGGCGAGCGCACCACGCGCGTCGCCGGATGCAACGTGAAGACGAGGCTGGCAAAACGGTCGGGCGCGATGGTGGCCAATGCGGATGGCAAAAGCGGCGCGCTGTCAGCGGCGTGATAGGCGTCAAGCCACGCCCGCTCGATCCGGGCGACATCGGCGAGCCAGGGCAGCGATTGAGCGTGCTCATAGCGTTCGATGAAGGCGGGAAAATCGCGGCCGTAGTCGAACAGCAACGGGGAGTTCGGCGGGGTTTCTCGGACATGGAAACGCGCCATGGCGCGGAAAAACTCTGCACCCGTCAGGCGCTGCACGGCCGGGTAGATCGAGGCGAGCGCGTCGATCAGGCTGACCGTGACGTTGTTGCGATAGACGTTGTAGCACGTGACCGCCGGCTTGCCGCACGGCCCGGTCACGATGCTGGGGACCTCGCTCACAGGATCGAGCAAGGCAGGCGCGAACGCGGCCGCGTAGGAGGCGTGCGGTTCAGGCTGCATGACGAAGCCTCCCGACATGACGATCCAGGATCGTCTGTGCCGCCGCGGCCTCGGCCTTCAGGACCGGCCAATCCGGAATATTGCTGTCCCATTCGATCAGCGTCGGAACGGGGCCGCAGCGCCCGATCACGATCTCGAACAGCTTCCAGACCGCGTCCGCGACCGGACCATCATGGCTGTCGATCAGCAACAGCTTGCCTTCGTCACGTTGCTCGGCGTGGCCGGCAAGGTGAATTTCGCCGACGCGCGCCAAAGGGAAGTCGTCGAGATATTGCAGTGCCGGGAAACAGTGGTTGGCCGCGGACACGAAGACATTGTTGATGTCGAGCAGCAGGCCGCAGCCGGTACGCTCGGCGACGGTGCGGATGAAGTCGGTTTCGCACATCGTGGAGTTGCGGAACGCTACATACGTCGACGGATTTTCCAGCAGGATCGGCCGCCGGATCGCCTCCTGCACCTCGTCGATATGGTCACAGACGTGAGTGAGTGTCGCCTTGTTGTAGGGCAATGGCAGGAGATCGTTGAAGAAGCTGGTATCGTGTGTCGACCATGCCAGGTGCTCGGAGACAAGGGCGGGCTGATAGCGCGCAACGAGGCCGCGAAAGCGTGCCAGATGGGCGCGGTCGAGCGGCGCGGGTCCGCCGATCGACATGCAGACGCCGTGCAGCGAGAGCGGATGATCGCGCCGCAACCGCTCCAGCATCCGGTGCGGCGGTCCACCCGCGCCCATGTAATTCTCGGCGTGGACTTCGAAGAACCCGCGTTGCGGACCCTCGTCGAGAATTGCGGTGAGATGCTCGGGCTTGAAGCTCGTGCCGGCGACGCCGCCGACGGGAGGCGAAAAGCGGAGGGGGACGGCCGCAGACGTCCGGGCTCTGATGGTTGCGTCCATGTCGCTCCTCCGCGCTGTTTGCATTGATGCCGCCTTGCCTCAGACCGGCTTGAGCGAGCCCTTTTTGCCGCCAGGCAGATCGATGCTGGTGCAGGTGCCGCCCTGCACGAATTTCCAGGCGTTGCCCTGGAAATCGACGGTCGAAGTCCCCTGGCAGGTCGTGCCCGGTCCGGCGGCGCAATCGTTCTGGCCCTTCAGGGCCACGCCGAAGCACTTTTCCTTCTTGGCTGCGATGGCAGCATCGGCCTCGGCCTTGGTCAGGGGAGCGGCGGAGGCGAGGGTTGCGAGTGCGGTGGAGACGGCGCCGGCGAGTACGAGCGAACTGATGGTGGTCTTGGCAGACATGAGATCTCTCCTCTGGAAGTAGGGCAGTGGGCCCGGTGTCTCGTTCGTCCTCGCCGCAGCCGGCGTTACCGGAAAAGCCGCTCACGAGTTGGTGAGACTGTCGGATGAGGCGCACGACGTCGTGCGCTTGGGCGGCGAGTTAGCGGCAGGTGGAGAGATAGTTCCAATGCCTAGTCTCTATGGAGACCTTAGCCGGCGCGCATTGGCCGGGACTGCTGGCATCTGCGAGAAGTAACGAACGGCTGCGGGCCTGCGAAGAAGGTTAGCAGTTCGCCTCCTCAACCCGCCGGATCAAGTCATGGACGCCAGCCACCGACGCGTGACATCAGGCCAGGCGCTGCGGCGGTTGACGATCAGCATCCGTCTCGCCGTGTCGGCGCTGGTTCTGACCGCGATCCTTTTGACCGCAGCCTTGTCCAGCCTCCTGTGGTGGCGCACGGCAGAGGCGACCAGCCGGCAACTTGCCTCGACCATCAATGAGCAAATCGTCGCCGCCGTTCGCAAGGAGGTCGGGGCGATCGTCGACGAAGCGCGCGCGGCGCACACCGCCATCCGCACACTTTTCCTGCAAAACGTCCTCGATACCCGCGAGGCCGACAAGCGCGAATTCGTGTTTCTGTCTCAACTGCAATCGCAGGCGACGATCTCCTGGGTCGCGTTCGGCTGGCCCGACGGCGCGTTCTTTGCCGCCCACAAGCTCGGCGACGGCCGCATGGAGATGATGGAGATCTCGCTCACCGATCATGCCGGCCAGCGCCGCATCGACGAATACGATGTCGTGCCCGGCGATATCGAATTTGCCAACCGTCGTTTCGAGCCGACCGATTTCCGCGTGGCCGATCGCACCTGGTTCAAGACCGGACTGAAGGCCGAAGAGCCCGCATGGTTCAAGGTCACGGACCATCCGATCGGGGAGCGTCCGTCGATCGCCTTTGCAGGTCCGATCGACGTCTATCAGGAGCGCCAGGGCGTCCTGGCCATCATGATCGAATACACCCGCCTGGCGCGCTTCCTTGCCCAGCTCGAGGTCGGGCGCACCGGAACAGCCTTCATCTTCGATGGCGGCGGCGAACTGGTCGCCGCGCCCGACAAGGACGCCGATGAATTGCATCCCGCGCACGGTGACCAGAAGTTGCTGCCGCTGGCGCAGAAGGCGCTGGCCCAGGCCGGCAGCGGCAAGGACAGCTGGCGTAGCCGGCTTGCTTCCGACGGTGCCGCCTACGAGTTCGCCCTCACGCCGCTGCCGTTTCCCGGCTGGCGGCTCGCCACCATCATTCCGGAGGCCGAGTTTCTCGGTCCTGTCGAGACGACGTTACGGCGCCTGATCCTCGGCCTCGCTGTCGGCGCAGTGCTTGCGGCTCTCGCCTCCGCCTTGCTCGCGCGCAAAGTGATCGCGGCGCCGCTCTCCCGCGTCGTCGGCGAGATCCGCCATGTCGAAACCTTTGCCTTGGAACTGGTGCGCCGTCATCCCTCGCGGCTGAAGGAGATTGCGAGCCTGTCGGGTGCGATCGCGGAGATGGCAGCCGGCCTTTCGGCATTCCGCAAATTCATCCCGGCCGATCTCGTCCGGGCGCTGCTGCGCCAGGGTGTCGAGGCAAAACCCGGCGGCGCGATCGAGGAATTGAGCGTGCTGTTCGTGGACGTGGCCGGCTTTACCGGCCTTTCGGAGCGTATGGGCGACCGCGTCGTGCCGTTGCTATCGCGCTATCTCGATCTTGCCTCTGAAGTCGTCGTCGCCGATGGCGGGACGATCGACAAGTTCATCGGCGATGCCGTGATGGCGTTCTGGGGCGCGCCGCAGCCGCAAGCCGATCATGCGGAGCGCTGCTGCCGCGCCGCGCTCGGCATCCGCCGCGCCATCGCGGATTCCGGCCTCACCGACGATCTCGGCCATCCTCTGCAGATCCGCATCGGCATCAATTCCGGCCGCATGCTGGTCGGCAATATCGGCTCCGAGCTGCGGCTGAACTACACCGTGATCGGCGACGCCGTGAACGTGGCAAGCCGCCTGGAAAGCGCCAACAAGAGCTATGGCACGGAAATCTTGATCGGCGAGGCAACCGAGCGCCTTGCGCGTGGTGCCATTGTCACACGCGAGATCGACAGCATCGCAGTCTATGGCCGCGAAGAGGGGATCGCTGTCCATGAACTGATCGGCCTGGCGGGCAAGGCTGACGCAGAGCGCCAGGCCGCAACGTGGATCGCGCGCTACGAGCACGGCCTTGCCAAATATCGTAGCGGCGATCTCGAGGGCGCGATCGTTGATTTCGAGACGGTGCTGCTGGATCAGCCGCAGGATATTCCGGCGAAGGCAATGCTCGCGCGTTGCAGGGAGCTCCTGGAGAATGAGCCGACAGTTTGGCGGCCGGTCACCACCTTGAACTCAAAATAGCGTCCTCGGCGCATGAGGCTATCCAACACATAGTCCAGAGCGGCCCAGCCCTGGGTTCTTCCCCTGGCCCGGGGTCGTCTTTCCTCACGGCGCTGAGCAAGCGTGCCAAGTCTAAGCCGCAGCGTCCCGCGGCGGCGGCGCCAGCGCCAGCTGATCCCGCACGCTCGGCCGCGTCTGCATTCTCTTATACCAGGCGGAAAGTGCCTCGCATTCGCCGGGCACCGGCAGCTGAACGAGCTTCGCGAAGATCAGCCCGCCGATCACGGTAATGTCGGCCATCGAGAAGGCCTCGCCGGCAACGAAGGGCTGCTGCCGCAACACTGAATCGAAATAGTGCATTCCCCTGATCGCCCTGTCGCGCTGGCGCAGGCCCCATTCCCTGTTCTGGTAGATCTCGACCCGAGGTCCGAGCCCGGGCGTGGCGTGATGGAAGTAGATGCTGATGGCGTCGAGCAGCTCCAGCTCCGCGCGCTTGCTCATCATGTGGATCACGCCCTTTTCGCGCGGCGTCGTGCCGGTGAGGGTGGGCGCGCCGTCGAACGCGTCCAGATATTCGGTGATGGCTGTGCACTCGGCGATCAGCGTGCCGTCGTCGAGCTCGAGCACGGGCAGGGTGCCCGAGTAGTTCTTGCTGGCGATGAAGTCGGGCCGCTTATGCTCACCCTTACGCAAATCGACCAGCAGGAATTCGACGCGGGACTGCAGCTTCTTCTCGGCCAGCGCGATGCGGACGCGGGCGGGATAGGGGCCGGTCGGAAAGTCGTAGATCTTCATCGATGCCCTCCTTATTGCCTACCTGTCACTTGGTAGGGAGACCTTAAGCTTTGCGCTTTATCCGGTCAATGCCTATCTGTCACTTGGTAGGCTAACGGATTGGTGATGAAAGAACCCATGAGTTCGAATGCCAAAGAGGCGATCCTGGCGGCGGCCAAACGCACCGCGCAGGCCCATGGCTATGGCGGCCTGAACTTTCGCGACCTTGCCGCGGAGGTCGGCATCAAGGCCGCCAGCATCTATCACCACTTCCCGAGCAAAGCCGAACTCGGTGCTGCAGTGGCGCGGCGCTATTGGGAGGACACCGCGGCGGAGCTCGAGGCGATGCTGGCCGAAAGCGGTGATCCCAGGCAAAGCCTGAGCCGGTATCCGCAGGTGTTTCGCACCGCGCTGACGCGGGATAACCGCATCTGCATGTGCAGCTTCATGGCCGCCGAATATGACGACCTGCCGGATGCGGTGAAGACGGAGGTGCAGGCTTTCGCCGACGTCAACGTGGCGTGGCTCGCCAAGGTCCTGTCCGCCGCGAAGCTTGTCAGCCCGAAGCAGAGCCAGACGCGCGCCCGCGCCATCTTCGCGGCCGTCGCAGGCGCGCAGCTGATGGCGCGCAGCCGCGCGGACATCGCCCTGTTCGACAGCGTGATCGAGAGCTATCGCGCCGCGGGTCTGTTGCCGGCATAGATCCCTGCGTTCGACCGAGCAGGCGGCCGCGCTGACTTCGGCCCGGAAAGGGCCCTGGTGGATCCGACCAAACACCCCGCCGCAGGGCCGCGCGCGCTACTGTGCATGGGGTTGTTTTCGACATTTTGGCGAACAAGCTGCCCTCGGAACGGCACCGGGTCGGCGTCCGATGGGAACTTATTCCCCTGCGCCGCGTTGCCTCGCCATGACTGAAGACCTTTCCTTCCGACGCAAACCCCTGACACCCGAACAGCGCCAGGCGCGCGATGCGGCTCGCCGGATCGAGGCCGAGAAGGCCATGCGCGACCATGAGGAGGCGCAGAAGGCGTTTCACGCCAATCGCGAGCGGTTGAAGGCCGAGCGGCTGGCGCGTGAGGCAGCTGCAGCAAAGGCCTGACAGTCCGGGGGCGCACGCCTCAAGCCGTCGAAATTCCCGAAGCTCTCTGTTCACGCTTCGGCTCTCGATCTCCCCGAGGCCATGCGGCAAATCGTCTAGCCAGCCGGGCCGGTCGGGCCTGACGCTGCCATCGGCGTGCAAGCGACGCTTGACGGCGAACGCCTTCGGCCGGAAGATTCAATTGATCCTCAGATGACAGAACCACGGAGACGTTCGCTCCCGATCCAGATCCCACCCAGTGACAGCGCAAATGGAGCTGACCATGACCACGTTCGACAAGCGCGAGCAGGGCTTTGAGGCCAAATTCGCCCATGACGAGGAGCTCATGTTCAAGGCTGCGGCCCGGTCGAACAAGCTGCTCGGGCTGTGGGCCGCAGGCGAGCTCGGACTCAGCGGCGATGCCGCCGCCGCTTACGCGACGAAGCTGGTGACCGACGGTCTGGCGAAGATGGACGAGACCCTCAACAAGGTCTCGAGCGACCTCGCCGAGAAGGGCATTTCACGCGAGCAGATTGCGCAGAAGATGCAGGAGTGCCTGCACCAGGCGCTGGCACAGCTCGAATCCGCCTCGCGCCAGGCTTGACGTCGACCAGCACCTCACTCCTGGTGCTTGCGCGTGGTCGTATCGCTGAACCTGTCCACGAAGGCGATGCCGATCGCCGACGCGACGAAGGTGATGTGGATCAGCACCTGCCACATCACGCCGCTCTCGGTGAGGCTGGCGCGGTTTGATCCGAGATTGCCGGCCTCGATGAAGGTGCGCAGCAACGCGATCGAGGAGATGCCGATAATCGCCATCGCGAGCTTGATCTTGAGCACGCTGGCGTTGACGTGGCCGAGCCACTCCGGCTCGTCGGGATGGCCCTGGAGGTCGAGCCGGGAGACGAAGGTCTCGTAGCCGCCGACGATCACCATCACCAGCAGGTTTGAGATCATCACGACGTCGATCAGCGCCAGCACGCTCATCATGATCTCCTGCTCGGTGAGATCGAGCGCGTGCGAGGAAAGGTGCCAGAGCTCCTTCAGGAACAGGACGATGTAGACGCATTGCGCCACGATCAGCCCGAGATAGAGCGGCAGCTGCAGCCAGCGGGACCCGAAAATGATCATCGGCAACAGGCCGAGGCGCGGCGAGGGCGGGCGGGGACCGGTGGTGGTTTCGGGCTCTACCGACATGCAATGTCCGATGATGGTGGTGACGCTGCCCCCATGTACCTCGCCCCGATGGCCGGAGAAAGACGGCCCGCCGGGTCGGCTCCTGGAGCTCGCGTCGTCTCATGCTATCGTAGAGGTGGAAAACGGGGAGAGGTGGGCAGTGCTGTGCAGCCGCTTTGGCAAGGGCTTAGGTCACGTCGCGCTTTCGGGTGCGATCATCTTCGGCGTGGGCGCTAAGGCGGTCTCGGCGACGCCGCTGACGCCGTTTCGCTATGAGGACCAGGCCCAGCGCCATTGCCCCGGCGACAAGGTGGTATGGCTGGATTTCAAGAAGGGCGTCTACTACCGCAAGGGACAGAGGCTGTATGGCCACGGGTTTGACGGCAGCTTCGTCTGCCTGACTGAAGCGCGCGACAGCTTCTATCGCGGCTCACCGTTGGGCTTACGCTGAAGGGCGCGCAAGTCGCTTCTTATTTCCGGCTCGGCAGCGTCACCGGGACGTGCGCAGAGGTGCTGATGACCCGGGGGCTTCCGTCTGGATGGGTCCGACCGCCGCGGATCAGCGATTCCAGAACCAGGATGAATTTCTCGGCGAGCATGTTCGTCACCTTAGCTGGTGGGGGCCTCTTGAAATTAGGTCGAGGCGCCGAACACGAAAATTCAATCAACTAAATGGGAGCGGGTCACAGCGATGCGATGGCGCCGCGATCTGAAAAAGCGAAAGGGGGGATGGAGGATTAGCCGAAGGCCAGCGCCACGAGGCTCGAGCAGAGCAGGACCAGACCGCCTGCGGTCAATGCCAGAAAGCCATCGGATACGAGGTCATGTTTGCCCATGGGACACCTGCTGCTCTCGTCCTCGATGCTCGATGCTCGATGCTCGATGCTCGATCGAATTGATTAAAATTGTCCGAACGCGCCGCTGTGAAGAAGTGATGCAATGTCGCGCGCGCGAGTGCCTTCAGGCCCTCGTGCGGTAGCCTTCAAACGCATGGGCCAGGAAGATCCCCGCGCTTACCAGACCCATCAGTGCCGAAACCGTCTCGATCATCGTTAATTCCAATCCCGCCCCTGCACGCGAGAAAACGCGGGCAGCCTTGCACAGTCAAAAGAATTCCGGTGAAGCCAACGATATTGGGGGTGGAGTGAGCTTTTGGCGCAACAGCTTGTGCGGGACTGGCACAGACGAGCCGGCGCCACGGTCCTCACGCCCCGTAGATAAACGGAGAATTGCGAACGTCCTATTTACCATCCCGGAGCGTAGGTTGTGCGCTCCCCATTTCCGCCGTGTTCGGGTTGCGTTATCGTTACCGTCTCCGGGACGGTGGTGGGCCGTTCGGAGTTTGACGTCCGGAGGGCGCCCCCGCAGGAAAGCGGGTTGGGTTCGCCTCCGGCGAAATGGTATTTGGGGCGAATGGGGATCCGACGGTCAGATTCGGTGATGCGGGCCGCGCGAGGCGTTGCGGCGGTCGCCACCTGCCTAGCGCTTGCCAATTGCGCCTCGTCCAACAAGTTCGCCAGCCGGGTCGATCCCAAATACGGCGTGTCGTCGAGCCCGCGAGTCGTGGCCTGGGGCGAGCCCGTGCCCAAAGGCGGCGGCACCTATCGCGTCGGCAAGCCCTACGTCGTCGCCGGCCGGACCTACGTGCCGGAGGAGGACGTCAACTACCGGGCCGAGGGCACGGCGTCCTGGTACGGCGATGATTTCCACGGCCGTCTGACCGCCAATGGCGAAGTCTTCGACATGGGCTCGCTGACGGCAGCCCATCCGACCCTGCCGATGCCGTCCTATGCGCGGGTGACCAATCTCTCCAACGGCAAGTCGCTGATCGTCCGCGTCAATGACCGCGGTCCCTATCACGGCAACCGTCTCATCGACGTCTCGAACAAAGCCGCCGATTTGCTTGAATTCAAAGGCAATGGCGTCGCCAGGGTCCGCGTCGAATATGTCGGCCGGGCGCCGCTGGAAGGCTCGGATGACCGCCAGCTGATGGCGACCTTGCGCACCGGCGTGCCGGCGCCGTCGCCCTCGATGGTCCGGGTCGCCTCGGCGCGGCCATTCGTGCCCGAGCTGCCCTCGTCGAACCGCGGTGCGATCAGGGGCGAAGTCCCGATGCCGGAAGGGCGGCCCTATAGCCTCGGCAATAGCTCAGCGGACGTCGCCTCGATCAACGCAACCTCGGAGATGTCGGCCTCGAGCCGCAGCAGGGGCCGGGCGCTCCAGAATGTCCGCCAGGTGTCCTATGATCAGGACGGCCGCTATGCCTCCGACAGCGGTCCTTCCGCCTCAGATGACGGCGCAGCCGAGGCCCGCAGCATTCTGACCGGCCGCGGCCTGTACTAATCGCGCGCCGCCGAGGGTGACGACGCTTCGCGCAGGAATCTGACCAGCGCGGCGTTGACCTCGTCGGGCCGCTCCTGCTGCACCCAATGGCCTGCGCCGTCGATGATGATCTTTCGCGTGAGATTGGGTAGCACGCGCTCCAGCTCGTTGACGCGCTTGGCACCGATCAATCCGGTGATGACGGCATCCTGCGCGCCGGCGATGAAGAGCGAGGGTTGGCGGATCTGCGCGTCCTGCCAGGGCGCGGTCAGCTCCCAATTGCGGTCGATGTTGCGATACCAGTTCAGCCCGCCGCGGAAGCCGGACTTGCGGAAATTTTCGGCGAAATGAGCAAGATCGTCCTCGCTCAGCCACGCCGGTAGCGGCTCGTCGGCGGTCGCATGGCCCAGAAAGCCCTTGCCCTCCTGCACGAACATCGCGGCATTGGGGTCGGCAAGACCGCGGCCGCCGAGCACGATCCGCATGGTGCGGGCGACGTTCTGCTCGAACTCGGCCTCGGCGACACCGGGCGCCTGGAAATACTGCCAGTAGAAGTTGGTGATGCCGCCCTGCCGCAGCAGCTCGAGCGGCCTGCCGCGTCCGCGGAACGGCGGCGGCACGCTCAGGCCTGCGACGGCCGTGAAGATGTCCGGACGGAACAGAGCCGCATGCCAGGCGACCGGCGCGCCCCAGTCGTGGCCGACCACCATCGCCCTGGTCTTGCCGAGCGCCTGGACCAGGCCGACGACATCGCCCACCAAGTCAAAGATCGAATAGGCTGATACGTCCGACGGCGCCGCGCTCTGGCCGAAGCCGCGCATGTCGGGAGCCACGACGTGAAAGCCGGCGGCCGCCAGTGCCGGGATCTGGTGTCGCCATGAATATGACAGTTCCGGCCAGCCATGGCACAGCACCACCAGCGGTCCCTGGCCGGCGGCTTCGCGGATGAAGAGGTCGATCCCATTGGCCTTGATCACACGAGTCGTGGACATCGCTTTTCCGCCTTGTTTCAGGGGTTTGGTCGGGAAACATGAGGTGGCACGATAGGGATGCGACGAGAATCGTGCAATCTCGGAGCAAGCACACGATCCTCGTGTTGTTCGCACCGGTTCCGTTTGTTAGAACGCCGCTCTCAGGGCTTCGCCATGGCATTTCATCTGATCCCGCTCCGCCATCCCCGGCTCACAGCCGGAACGCTGGCGCGCGGGCTGGTCGCGGCGGCGCTCGCCGTGAGCCTCGGCTGGGGTGGGGTGCTCTATGCCGCCAACCAGAGCGTCCAGGGCGCCAAGAAAACCGAAGATGCCGGCTTTGACGGCGATGCCCCCACGGCGATCCTGATCGAGGCCTCCAGCGGCAGCGTGCTGTTCGAGAAGAACGCCGACGAGCTGCGCGCGCCCTCCAGCATGATGAAGCTCGTGACCGCGGAGGTCGTGTTCAACGCGATCAAGAAGGGCGAAATCAAGCTGACCGACGAATACCGGATCAGCGAGAATGCCTGGCGCAGGGGCGGGGCGCCCTCGGGCGGCTCAACCATGTTCGCGGCCATCAACAGCAAGGTCTCGGTCGACGACCTCCTGCACGGCGCGATCATCCAGAGCGGCAACGATGCCTGCATCGCGCTCGCCGAAGGCATCGCGGGCAACGAGAAGATCTTTGCCTCCGACTTCATGACCAAGCGCGCCCGCGAGCTCGGCATGACCAAGTCGACCTTCGCCAATTCCAACGGCCTGCCCGACCCCGGCAACAAGATGACGGTGCGCGAGCTCGGCATGCTCGCGCGTCACATCATCCTGGACTTCCCGGAGTTCTACAAACTGTTCGGCGAGAAGGAGTTCACCTGGAACAAAATCCGCCAACCGAACCGCAATCCCTTGCTCAATTCGATGGAAGGCGCCGACGGCCTGAAAACCGGTTACACCAAGGAAGGCGGCTATGGCATGGTCGGCTCGGCGGTGCAGAACGGCACGCGGTTGATCGTCGTGGTCAACGGGCTCGAAGACCCCGAAGATCGCGCCACCGAAGCCAAGAAGATGCTGGAATGGGGCTTCCGCAACTTCGAGACCCGCACCCTGATCGCGGCCGACGAACCGGTCGGCTACGCAAAGGTCTTCGGGGGCGAGAGTCGCTCGGTGAAGCTGGTTGCGAAAGTGCCGGTGAAGGTGATGGTGCACAAGAGCGGCGGCGACAAGCTGATCGCGCGCGTCGTCTATAGCGGTCCCGTGCGCGCGCCGGTTCGGGAAGGCCAGCAGGTCGGCGTGGTCAAGGTCTGGCGCAGCGGCAATATTGCGGTGGAAACGCCGGTCTACGCGGCGGAATCGATCGGCACCGGCTCGACCATGCGGCGTGCGATCGACGGCGCCAGCGAGCTCGTGATCGGCATGTTCCGCGCAGGCGCCGAGAAGCTCTGACCATGAGTGAGAGCACGGGACAGCGGCCGTCCGGGCGCGGACGCTTCATCACCTTTGAAGGGGGTGAGGGGACGGGCAAGTCGACCCAGATCAAGAAGCTGGCCGAGCGTCTCAGTGCGGCCAGACTGCGGATCCTGGTCACGCGCGAGCCCGGCGGCTCGCCCGGCGCCGAGATCATGCGCCATCTGGTGCTGTCGGGGATGGGCAAGCTGCTCGGGCCCGAAGCCGAGACGCTGCTATTCGCGGCCGCGCGCGACGACCATGTCCACACCGTGATCGAGCCTGCGCTCAAACAAGGCGTCTGGGTGCTGTGCGACCGCTTCGCCGACTCGACTCGAGCCTATCAGGGTAGCCTCGGCAGCGTACCCGCGGGACTGATCAACGCCATGCAGCGGGTCACAATCGGCGATCTCAAGCCTGATCTCACCTTCATCCTCGATCTTCCGGTCGAGATTGGCCTGGCGCGCGCGGCGGCGCGGCGCGGCAGCAGCACGCCTGACAGGTTCGAAGGCGAGAAGCTCGCCTTCCACCAGGGCCTGCGCGAGGCCTATCGCAAGATCGCCGTCGAGGATCCCGCGCGCTGCGTGCTGATCGATGCCAATTCCGACCCCGATACGGTCGCCGGTCGCGTCTGGTCCGCGCTGCGCGAACGCCTCCTGCCGACGCCGGCTTCGGTGATCTCGGCATGAGCCCGCGTCAGGCCGAGCGCGAGAGCGCTATCCCGCATCCCCGCGAGACCAGCCTTCTGTTCGGCCATCGCGAGGCCGAGGCGGCGCTGCTGACCGCCTATCGCAGCGGGCGTATCCCGCATGCCTGGCTGATTGGCGGGCCGCAAGGGATCGGCAAGGCAACGCTGGCCTATCGTATGGCGCGCTTCGTGCTCGCCCATGGCCAACCGCTGGCGACGGCCGTGCAGATCGCCGAAGATCTCTTCATTGATCCTGATGATGCCGTGGCGCGACAGGTCGCAGCCGGCTCGCATGGAGGCCTGCTGACGCTGGAGCGCACCGCCAATGACCGTGGTGTGATGCGCACGGTCATCACGGTCGACGAGACTCGCGAGACGATCGCATTCTTCGGCTCGACGGCTGCAGCAGAAGGTTGGCGCGTCTGCGTCGTCGACACCGTCGACGAGCTCAATCCCAATGCGGCAAACGCGCTGCTCAAGATCCTTGAGGAGCCGCCGCAGCGATCGCTGTTCCTTTTGGTGAGCCACGCTCCGGCGCGCGTGCTCGCCACCATCCAGTCGCGGTGCCGCAAGCTGCGTCTGCGATCACTGACGACCGAGGAGGTCACTGCCGCAACAGCTGCGGCCGCCGACATCGCGCCGACTGATTTGGCACTGCGCGAGGCAGCGGAGGCCTCCGAGGGCAGTGTCTCGCGCGCGCTGACGCTGCTCGGCGGCGATGCGCTTAAGCTCCAGCAGCGCACCGCGGCGCTCTTGGCACGCTTGCCGGAGGTCGATCCGCGTGAATTGCACACGCTTGGTGAATCCCTCGGCACCAGCGACCGCGTGGCCCTTGCCGCCTTCGTCGACGGCATCGATCGCTGGATCGCGGAGCGCCTGCATGCAGACGAAGCCGATGCCAACCAGAACCTGCCGCGCCTTGCGCGCTTGAGCGAGGTATGGGAAAAGATCGTCCGCGCCGCGCGCGACACCGAAACCTACAATCTGGAGCGAAAGCCCTTGGTTTTCTCGGTGTTCGGCTGGCTGGCGGACGCAACGCGCTAGAGCATGATCCGGAAAAGTGTGTAGCGGTTTTCCGAGAGGAGCATGCTCAGAATAACAACCTAACGCAGTTCGTTTCCAAAATTCGAGAAGCCGGTAAAGGAATTTGTCGTGGCAACACGCGCTAAGAAAGCCGCCAAGGGCAAGAGCAGCAAGAAGGCTGCAAAGAAGGCCGCCAAAAAGGCCGTGAAGGCGCTGGCGCGTAAGGCTGCCAAGAAGGTCAAGAAGACCAAGAAGGCCGTCGCCAAGAAGGGCGTGAAGAAGAGCGCTGCAAGGACGGCAAAGAAGGCCAGCAAGAAGGCTGCCAATGGGCCGGTCATCGCCAAGAAAGCGGCGAAGAAGCCAGCAAAGGCCCCTGCGAAGAACGCAGTCAAGAAGGCGAAGGTGGCTGAGCCCGCCGCCGCGCCGGCACCCGCCGCCACGCCGCCGAAGACGGTGAAGCCCAAAGTGTCAAAATCCAAAGCGCCGAAGCCGCTGGCCGCAGCGAAAGCGGATGTGGTCGCTGCTGCACCCGCCCGCGACAATGTCTTCTACATCTCGACCGCCATCGCCTATCCCAACGGCAGCCCGCATATCGGTCACGCCTATGAGGCGATCTCGGCCGACGTGCTGGCGCGCTTCGCCCGGCTCGACGGCAAGGACGTGTTCTTCCTGACCGGCACGGACGAGCATGGCCAGAAGATGGTTCAGACCGCGCAGAACGAGGGCCTGTCCCCGTCCGCACTCGCGACCCGCAATGCCAACCGCTTCAAGGAGATGGACCAGCGTCTGAACGTCTCGTTCGACCGCTTCATTCGCACCACCGAAGAGCAGCATCATCGCTCGAGCCAGGAGATCTGGCGTCGCATGGAAGCGAATGGCGACATCTACGCCGACATCTATTCGGGCTGGTACTCGGTGCGTGATGAGGCCTATTACGCCGAGGACGAGACACGCCTGAACGACGATGGCGTACGCCTGGGGCCGCAAGGCACGCCGGTCGAATGGGTCGAGGAGAAGAGCTATTTCTTCCGCCTGTCGGCCTATCAGGACAAGCTGCTGAAGCTTTACGCGGACCATCCCGAATTCATCGGCCCGGATGCGCGCCGCAACGAGGTGGTGAGTTTCGTCAAGGGTGGCCTGCGCGACCTCTCGATCTCGCGCACCACCTTCGATTGGGGCGTGAAGGTGCCCGGCAACGAAGAGCATGTGATGTATGTCTGGGTCGACGCGCTGACCAACTACATCACTGGCGTAGGCTTCCCTGACGAAAGCGATAAGAACTGGCGCTACTGGCCGGCCGACGTGCATATCATCGGCAAGGACATCATCCGCTTCCACGCCGTGTACTGGCCGGCTTTCCTGATGTCGGCCGGCCTTGCGCTGCCGAAGCGGGTCTATGCCCATGGCTTCCTGTTCAACAGGGGCGAGAAGATGTCGAAGTCGGTCGGCAACGTCGTCGACCCGTTCAATCTCGCCGACCAGTACGGCGTCGACCAGATGCGCTATTTCTTCCTGCGCGAGGTCTCCTATGGCCAGGATGGCAACTACAACCACGAGGCCATCGTCGCGCGCATCAATGCCGACCTCGCCAACGATCTCGGCAACCTCGCGCAGCGCTCGCTGTCGATGATCGCCAAACAGCTCGGCGGCGTGCTGCCGGAGCCTGGCGCGTTCAGCGACAACGATAAGGCGATCCTGGCGATGGCCGATGGCATGATTGCCGCATCGCGCGAAGCCATGGCGACACAGCAGATCCATCACTGGCTCAACGCCGTGTGGGCTGTGGTCGCGGAAGCCAACCGCTATTTCGCGGGTGAGGCACCATGGGCACTCGCCAAGACCGATCCGGTCCGGCAGAAGACGGTGCTCTATGTCACCGCGGAAGTCGTGCGTCAGATCGCGATCCTCGCCCAGCCGGCGATGCCGACCGCATCAGGGTTGCTGCTCGACAGCCTCGGTATCCCGGCGGCTGAGCGCAATTTCGCGATGCTCGGCGGCGAGAAGCGGATCGCGCCCGGCACCACGCTGCCAGCGCCGACGCCGGCGTTCCCGCGCTACATCGAGCCGGCGGCCTGAGGCGCATGTAACGATGCTGGTCGACAGTCACTGCCATCTGGATTTCCCGGACTTTGCGGAGGATCTCGACGGGATCGTGTCGCGTGCCCGCGCGGCTGGGATTGGCCGCATGGTCACGATCTCGACACGGGTGCGAAAGCTCGATCAGCTTCTCGCCATCGCCGAGCGTTTTGACGACGTCTATTGCTCGGTCGGCACCCATCCGCACAACGCGGATGAGGAAGACGGCATCTCGCCGGACGAGCTGATCGCGCTGACACGGCATCCCAAGGTGGTCGCGCTCGGCGAAGCCGGGCTCGACTATTTCTACGACGACGGCTCGCCCGAGGCGCAGGCGAGGGGCTTTCGTGCCCATATCGCCGCCGCGCGCGCCTCGGGCCTGCCGCTGGTGATCCACACCCGCGAGGCGGACGAGGACTGCGCCCGCATCCTGGAAGAGGAGGCGGCGAAGGGATCGTTTCGCGCCGTGCTGCATTGTTACACCGGCGGGCGTGAGCTGGCACTGAAGGCGGTGTCGCTCGGGCTCTATATCGGCTTCACGGGCATCTTGACCTTCAAGAAGTCGGATACGCTGCGCGCGCTTGCGGCCGAACTTCCTGCTGACCGTGTTCTGGTTGAAACAGACTCGCCCTACCTTGCGCCGGGTAAGTTCCGGGGCAAGCGCAACGAGCCGGCCTATGTGGTCGAGGTCGCCAAGGTTCTGGCCGAAACGCGCGGCGTGTCGTTGGACGAGATTTCTCGCCAGACCACCGACAATTTCTTCCGCCTGTTCTCCAAGGTGAAAGCTTGAGGTTCTGAGCCGCATGACGCTGACGCTGACGATCCTGGGCTGCGGCTCCTCCGCCGGTGTTCCGCGTCCCGCCCTCGGCTGGGGCGCATGCGATCCGACCAATCCAAAGAATCGCCGCCGTCGCTGCTCACTGCTGGTCGAGCGGAAGTCCGAGCATGGCACGACGCGGATCGTGATCGACACCTCGCCGGACCTGCGCGAGCAACTGCTCTCGACCAACGTCGACCACATCGACGCGGTGTTCCTGACCCACGAGCACGCCGACCAGACCCATGGCATGGACGATTTGCGCTCGGTCGTCATGCACATGCGCCGCCGCATCCCGACCTATTTCAACCAGTCGACCGCCAAGGACATCATGGCGCGGTTCTCCTATTGCTTCATTTCGCCGGAGGGCAGCGACTACCCGCCGATCCTGACACGGCATTCGATCGAGGCGGGCGAGAGCCAGACCATTCTGGGGAAGGGCGGCGCCGTGACGATGACGGCCTTCCTGGTCCAGCACGGCAACATTCCCGCGCTCGGCTATCGTATCGGCGATGCCGCTTACACGCCGGACCTCAACGACATCCCGCGCGAGAGCTGGGGCGCGCTGGAAAATCTCGACCTCTGGATCGTCGACGGCCTGCGCTACACCAGCCACGTCAGCCATTTCAGCATCAACGACGCTTTGTCGTGGATCGAGCGCTTCAAGCCGAAGCGCGCGGTGATCACAAACATGACGGCGGACGTCGATTATGAGGTGATCCGGCAGACTCTGCCCGCAGGCGTGGTGCCGGCCTATGACGGCCTGCAGCTGGAGACACATTGACCTACCAGGCGTAGCGCATCGCGACTTTGCGGGTATGGCCGCACACTATAGGCTGGACAGCCCGCGAACCCGACGCCAATTAGGTCGAGATCGCCTTCGCCGACCCAACTTCGTTGCGCAGCAGGAATTTCTGGATCTTGCCGGTCGAGGTCTTCGGGATCGGTCCGA
>NZ_JACOFQ010000046.1:0-46621 GCF_019455395.1 Bradyrhizobium sp. BR 10261 | reverse complement strand
AGATGATCTTGGCGCCGCCATGGTCGAGCTGGAAGGCGATCGAGGGCGCATCGAGGCGGACGTTGAGCGCGTTGAGCACCGCGCCAGTCATGGGCACCGCGAAATGCGCCTCGTTCATTGCCGGAATGTTCGGCAGCATCGCAGCGACGGTGTCGCCGACGCCGATGCCTTTGCTGGTAAGATAGGAGGCAAAGCGCTTGCAGCGCTCATGCGTCTGGCGCCACGTGAAGCTGCGGCCCTCATAGACCGTGCTGATGTGATCGGGATAGACGGCGGCGCTGCGCGCCAGGAAGCTCAGCGGCGACAGCGGCACATAATTGGCGGGGGTCTTGTCGAGGCCGATATTGTACTGGTTCTGCCGCTCACTCATCGACACCCTCCTTGACGCCGTGCGTTACAGGAATCCGATCGAGATCCAGGGGAAAACTGCGACGACGATCAATCCCACCAGCAGCGCCAGCAGATAACCCCAGATCGGCCTGATGCCCTCGGCAGGCTCAACGCGTCCGATGGCACAGGCGGCATAATAACCGACGCCGAACGGCGGCGCGAATAGCCCGATACCCATCGCAAGAATGATGATCATGGCGTAGTGCACCTCGTGGACATCAACGGCGCGGGCGATCGGAAACAGCAGCGGCCCGAACAGCACGATCGCCGGGATGCCCTCCAGCACGCTGCCGAGAATGGTGAAGGCCAGGATCGATACGGCGATGAAGCTCGCAGCTCCCCCTGGCAGTCCGGTCATGGCGGAGGCCAGCGAGCGCGAGAAGCCTGATTGCGTCAGGCCCCAGGCCATGCCGGTGGCCGTGCCGATGATCAGCAGGATCGCACCCGACAGCGCTGCCGTCTCGACCAGCATCGGAAACAGCCGCTGCCAGTCGAAGCGGCGGTAGATGACGAGACCGACAAGGGCGCCATAGACGATGCCGATGGTCGAGACCTCCGTGGCTGTCGCAATGCCTTCGACGACGGCGTAGCGAATCACGAAGGGCAGCGCGAGCGCAGGCAGGGCGATGACGAAGGTCTTGCCGATCTCGGACGCGGTTGCGCGGCGGACATGGCTCATGTCCTCATGGCGGTAGCGCCACCACACCAGCATGCAAAGGGTGATCGCGAGCACGACGCCTGGCAGGAGGCCGCCGGTGAAGAGGGCGGCGATCGAGACGCCGGTGACCGAGCCGATCGTGATCAGCACCAGGCTCGGCGGAATGGTTTCGGTCTGGGCGCCGGTCGCCGCGAGCAGTGCGACGAGATCGCCGGGCTTGGCGCCACGCAGCTTCATCTCCGGGAACAGCACGGGCGCGACCGCAGCCATGTCGGCGGCCTTGGCGCCTGATATGCCGGAGACCAGGTACATGGCGCCGACCAGCACATAGTGCAGGCCGCCGCGGACATGGCCGAGCAGGCTCGCCAGGAACGCCACCATGGCCCGGGCCATGCCGGTCATCTCGATCAGGAGTCCCAGGAACACGAACAGCGGCACGGACAGCAGGATGAGATGGCTCATGCCTTCGTCCATCCGTCCGACCAGCACCATGACCGGCGTGTGCGTGGTCAGCGCCAGATAGCCGAAGATGGCTAGGCCAAAGCCGAACGCAATGGGAACGCCGGCAAAGACGCAGAAGCCGGCGACGCCGACGAAGAAGATGACGAGGTTGAGATTGCCGAGCGGCCGCAGGTAGGGCTGTGCCAGCCAGAACAGCCCGACCACGAGCGCGACCGACATTGCGGCCGTCAGCACCTTCAGGTAGTCGGCCGCACGCAAAAGACGCAGCAACGCGAATGCCGCCATCAGGCAGAGCCCGACCGGCAGCGCGACGGCGCGCCACATGTTCGAAATCTGCAGCGCTGGCGTCGTAATGAAGCTCTCTTCGTAGGCGTAGTCGTAGGCCGGCCAGACGATCATCGCCAGGAACGCCAGCGCGGCAGAGACCGCCACCAGATCGAGCCAGGCCCGCATCGCAGGCGTGGCGCTGGCGACGATCGCGGTCATGCGCATATGCTCGGAGCGACGGAACGCCACTGCCGCGCCCAGCATGGCCAGCCACAGGAACAGGATCGAGGCAAGCTCGTCCGACCAGATCAGCGGCCGGTGCAAGCCGTAGCGCGCGACCACGCCGGCGAACAGGATCACGATCTCGGCGACGACCAGGGTCGCCGCGGGGATCTCGACGGCGAAGCCGAGGATGCGCTCCAGCGAAGCCAGCAACTGAGATCGGCGAGGGGGCTCACCAGCCACCTCGCCCACCATTTCGCTCACCTGAACCTCGACCTGAGCCATGACGGCCCCAATGCGTTACGACAGCTTGCCGACGGCCTTTTCCAGCAGCTCCCAGGCCTGCTCGCCATATTTGCCCTTCCATTCGGCATAGAAGCCGGCGGAGCGCAGCTTGTCGCGGAATGGCGCGACCGCGGGCTGGTTGAAGGCCAGGCCCTTGCCCGCCAGTTCCTGCTGGAGATTGGCGTTCAGCTTGGCGGTGTCTTCGCGCTCCTTGAGGGCGGCGGCATTGATATTCTTGGCGACGATGGTCTTGATGTCGTCAGGCAGCGCGGCCCAGGCTCTGCGGTTGGCCAGGAACCAGAATCCGTCCCACATGTGGTTGGTCAGCGAGCAGTATTTCTGCACCTCGTAGAGCTTGGCCGTCGAGATGATCGCCAGCGGGTTCTCCTGGCCCTCGACGATCTTGGTCTGGAGTGCGGAATAGACCTCGGCGAAATTGATCGAGGCGGGCGCGGCGTCGAAGGCCTTGAACATCGAGGTCCACAGCGGCGACACCGGGACGCGGATCTTGAACCCCTTGAAGTCATCGGGTCCGGTGATCGGCTTGGTCGACGACGTGGTCTGGCGGAAGCCGTTGTCCCAGATCTTGTCCATGACCTCGAGGCCGGCCTTCTTGATCTCGCCGCGGACAAAGGCGCCGAGCTCGCCATCCATGGCCTTCCAGACCGTGTCGTAGTCCGGGAATGCGAAGCCGATGCCATTGATGGACGCGGCCGGCACCAGGGTCGACAGGATCAGGCCCGACAGGGTGAAGAACTCGACGCCGCCGGAGCGGATCTGGCTCAGCATGTCGGTGTCGGAGCCGAGCTGGTTGTTCGGAAATATCTGGAGGTCGAACTTGCCGCCAGTCTCGCTCTTGATCGCAGCGGCCATCTCCTTGGCGCGGACGTTCAGCGGGTGCGAGTCAGGCAGGTTGTTGGCGTATTTGTAGGAGAACTCGGCGGCCTGGGCACGGGCCACATAGGGCGCGCTGACCCCGCCAAAAACGGCGGTCGCGGCGGTGGCCTTGAGAAGCGTGCGGCGGGAAAAACGCGTTGAAAGGACCATGGGTCTGCTTCCTCGGAAGTTTGTTCTTGTTGTGAGACGCAAAGCTATACGGACGTCTGGTCGGCAGTCATCTGCGATCTCGCGGAGCTCGCTTATTGCAGCCGGACAAGGTCGCGGCAATATCGGCTTTCGATGTGGGTCAGCGGCGATCCAAAACGCGAAAACAACCCCATGCACAGTAGCCGTCAAGCGTGGAGAGCCGAGGCCGAAATTGACGCTGGAGCGAAGGCGGCGTGGCAGCAATTCGGCCTAAATATCTGATCTCATTCGATATAAACATATTCCATAATATACCTTATGCGAATTACGGATGTAGACGCTCATTAGAAAGGTCACCATCCTCCCCATTAGAGATGTCACGCTCGGACTTGTCTAAGGCATGGGGCCTGGGGTTGTGAGTGATGACGGTGCTGTCGAGGAGCCGGGCTGAGATCGACCGGGTGCATGTGTTGCGGGATGTTGTGGCGGAACGGATTACAGTGCGAGAGGCCGCGCAACTGCTTCGGGTAACATCGCGGCAGGCATTCCGGCTGCTGAAGGCCTATCGGATCGGAGGCCCCGCGGCAGTGCTGTCAAATAAGCGCGGCAAGCCGAGCAACCGAGCCTATCCGGCGATCGTGCGGAGCGAGGCACTGGCGCTGATCAAGACTCACTACGTGGATTTTGGTCCGACGCTTGCTGCAGAGAAGCTGGCGGAGCGGCATGGTTTGCGTTTCGGCGTTGAGACGGTGCGGCGCTGGATGCTGGTGGACGGGATTTGGAAGGACCGCCGGCAGCGGTTGAAGCCGGTGCACCAGCCGCGGCATCGCCGCGATTGCGTTGGCGAGTTGGTCCAGATTGACGGCTCCGAACACTGGTGGTTTGAGAACCGCGGCCCGCAATGCACCCTGCTCGTCTTCATCGACGACGCCACCAGCCGATTGATGCATCTGCAATTTGTCGAGACGGAATCGACCTTTGACTACTTCACGGCGACGGCCGCCTATCTAACTCGCTACGGCAAGCCCATTGCGTTCTACTCAGACAAGCACGCAACGTTCCGGGTCAACAAGGTCGGCGCCACCGGCGGCGACGGGATGACGCAGTTCGGCCGCGCGCTGCACGAGCTCAACATCGATATCATCTGTGCCAATGTCCCACAGGCCAAGGGGCGCGTGGAACGAGCCAACGGCACACTGCAGGACCGCTTGGTCAAGGAGATGCGGCTGGCCGGAATCTCGACCATCGAGGCCGGCAACGCGTTCCTGCCGGCATTCATGGCGGACTATAATCGCCGTTTTGCCAAGGAGCCGTTCAACGACAAGGATCTACACCGGCCCTTGGCTGCGCACGACAACATCGGCGATGCCTTTGCGTGGAAGGAAGAGCGCACGGTCTCCAACAGTCTGTCGCTGCAGTACGACAAGGTGCTGTTCCTGCTCGAGCCGAACGAGCTGACCCGTCCCCTCGCCCGGCAGCGCGTCACGGTGTTCGACTATCCGGACGGGCGTTTTGCGATCAAGCACCAGGGGCGCGAGCTGCCGTACCGCACCTTCGACAAGCTACAGCAGGTCGACCAGGCCGCGATTGTCGAGAACAAGCGGCTGGGGCCAGTTCTGGCGTACATCGCCGAGCAACAACAGCTGCGCGATGAAGGACGCAGCAAGAAAGCACCGCGCCGCCGCGGTCAGGGCAAGAATCTATTCCGGGTCGGCTGACGGCCTCTCGTGGCCAGCCCTGGTGCTCGTGCCACCGTGCTCGGAGCCGTCAAGGACGGCCCTTTGGGCCGCCGCCTCCGGCGGTCTTCGATCCTTGACCGCTCCTGCGCGCGGCGGCGCGCCGGGAGGCGTCGGGACGAAGGGCGTCCCGACCATCGACCGCGCCTCCGGCGGGCCGAACAAAGGGCGATCAGGCGAGCCGGCTGTCCTCTCCCACTGACATTTCTAATGAGCGGAACCTGCGACTTGTCTATCGGGCGCCGACAACAGATGTAAGCGCAAGCGCCGCCTGCCCTCCGTACATCAGCCACGACATCGGCGCGAGCGGACTGCCGAACTGATTCAGATCGATGGCTCGCGACATTAGAACCGCGGCCCCGAATGTTCGCTGATTGCCTACATTGATGAAGCGACCACTCGGATCATGCACCCTGCGTTCGTGCCGTCGAAATCGACGCTGCGCGCTTAAATTGCTGTTCACTCGTCCATAGGTTGAGTTGAATCAACGTTCTAGCCTTTCTGGAACATAGCAAGTGCGGAATCATCGTTTGCTAGCAAAACTCCGCCGCCTATCGTTTGCGACAGTTTTATGACGAACACAGGGAGGCGAATACTATGATCAGGCATGATGTCATTCTCGAAGACACCACGTTGCGCGATGGCGAGCAGGCTCCCGGCGTGGCCTTCTCCAAGGAAACGAAACTCAAAATTCTAGACAAGCTCATCCAGGCCGGCGTTGGATGGGTCGAGCCGGGGATCCCGGCCATGGGCGGCGAGGAACTTGCCACCCTTCACGCCATGCTTGAGCGCAAGGACGAGGTCCGCCTGATCGGCTGGAACCGCGGCATCATGGAAGATGTGGCCGCGACCATCGACATGGGTTTCGAGGCCGTTCACATCGGTCTACCGACTTCGACCATCCACCTCAAGGGCAGCGTCGGCAAGGATCGTCCCTGGCTGCTTCAGCGAGCAGCAGAAATTATCAAGTACTGCAAAGATCGGAACGTGTTCGTCTCGATCAGCGCGGAGGATGTCGGCAGAACCGAGATCTCTTTCCTCCAGGACTATGCCGGCGCGGTCGCCGAAGCTGGAGCCGATCGGCTTCGCCTTTCCGATACCGTCGGCATCCTTTCGCCAGAAGAGTACGGTCGGCGTGTCGAGGCGGTCGGGCGCGTGACGTCCATCGATACCCAATGCCACTGCCATAATGATTTCGGGTTGGCGGTCGCCAACACGCTGGCTGGCCTCAATGCGGGCGCACGTTATTTCCATGTCTGTGTGAACGCGATGGGCGAACGGGCAGGAATGCCCGATCTCGCGCAGATGGCGTTGGCGCTCAAGCACCTCTACGGGCGCGATGTCGGCATTAATACCAAACATCTCAAGGAGCTTGCAGAGATGGTCGCTGCTGCGAGCCACCAGCCCCTGCCCGCTTGGCAACCAGTCGTCGGCGACAACGTGTTCGCGCATGAGTCCGGAATCCACGTCAACGGCATGCTGAAGGACACCAGCACATTCGAGCCATTTACCCCCGAGGAAGTGGGTAACGTCCGTCGCTACGTGATCGGAAAGCATTCAGGTCGCGCAACATTGCGCAGCGTTCTGGAAAACAGCGGTATTCCCGTTGACGAGAATAAGCTCGCGACCTGCCTCAGCGAAGTGCGCGAGCTCGCTATTCGTCAAGGATCGGCCCTCACCCCCGATCAGTTTTGCGACCTTTACACAGGTCATGACCGGCGTGTTTCGGTGGAGGCAGCCGAATGAGCACCCCGACGCTCGTTGCGAAAATCATTGCTGGTCACGCTAAGCGTGACCAGGTGGCCGCCGGCGAACTTGTGACGGCGAGCGTAGATCGAGTCTACCTTCAAGATGGAAATTCCCCGACAATCGCCGGATTATTTGCCAAGCACGGCTTTACCGACGTCTTCGATCGGGAGCGTGTGGGCATTTTCTTTGACCATTCGGTGATCGCGCCCGACAAGCATATTGCGGCGCGGCTGCGCGAAGCAGAGCGCCTTGCCAAGCGGCTGGGTGTTCAGGTTTTTCGCGCGGGAGAAGGCATTAGCCATGTCGTTGCGCTCGAGGAGGGTTGGTACGAACCCGGCACGATCGTTATCGGCTCCGATTCCCACACCTGCACCGGTGGTGCTACTCAGTGTCTATCGCTGGGCATGGGAGCCTCCGATTGCGCTGCGGCAATGGTGACGGGGGAGACTTGGCTCAGAGTTCCCGAAACTGTTTGGATAAATGTCCTCGGCCGCCCTGGAGCAGCCGCACGCGCGCGAGACGTGGCTCTTTTTGCATTGGCGAAAAACAGCCAATTGCCTTTCCTCTACAAGTCCGTCGAGTGGACAGGAGGCTGGTTCGACGATCTCGGCCTCGATTCCTGTGCCAGCGTTGCAAATCTGGGCGTGGAGATGGGGGCCAAGTGCACCTTTCTTCCTCCTGGCCCTGGGCGGCCTGAGAACATGCAGGCCATCAACCTTCCGGACCCAGATGATCCGCGCGTCATCAGTCTCAATATCGATGGCCTACCACCTATGATTTCGAAGCCTCATTCTCCGGGCAACGCAGTGCCCATCAGTGAATGCGAAGGGCTCGAAATCAATTATGTCTTCATCGGGACCTGCACCAACGGGCGACTTGAAGACATCGCGGAAGCGGCTGCAGTACTCAGCGAAGCCAAGGTGCGTTCCGGTGTCCACTGTCTGGTCACGCCCGGCTCGCAGCGGGTGTACCTCGAGGCGATGGAGCGGGGCTACATCTCAAAGCTCGTGAAAGCGGGTGCAATTATCTCCCCGCCTGGATGTAGCGCTTGTCTTGGAACACAAGGCAGTATTCCGGCATCCGGTGATCGCGTCCTTTCCACAATGAACCGCAATTTCTTGGGGCGCATGGGTAATCCCGAGGCAGAAATCTATCTCGCCTCCCCGCTCGTCGCTGCGCATACAGCAATTCGTGGCGAAGTGCCAAAGCTCACGGAGTTGACAATATGACCACGCTTGGCCCCTTACGCGTCCGCAAAATCGCCCGTGTGATTTCGACTGACGACATTATTCCGGGTCGCTACAAGCACATGTATACCGACACGTCCGAGCTGGCAAAGCATGTGTTTGAAAACATCTTCCCTGGCCTTGCCGAGACGTTTCGGCCGGGGGACGTTATTTGCAGCACCGCAACATTTGGGATCGGAAGCTCCCGCGAGCAGGCTGCCAGCTCTCTTCTGGCGGCTGGCGTTCAAGCAGTCATCGCCCCCAGCTTCGGCCGCATCTTCTTCCGGAACGCATGGAATCTGGGTCTCATCGCTGTCGAGGTCGTAACCCTTGATGCTGGAGAGGGCGACACTCTGTGCATTGATGTCGATACCGGCCGGATCGAAGGTCCGGGCCGCCCAGCTGCATTTTCGCCGCCACCCGTGAGGATGCTGGAGATGGTCAATGCGGGGGGTCTTCTACCGTTAGTGGCTTCACGTCTGGCCGAGCAAGGCCGCATTCGTGTTAGAGGTTTAGTTCAATGACGATGGCGAACAGAATTCTGCCCGAGAAGAGGCGGGCTAAACTAAAGGAATTACTTTCGGAACGGCGGCTAGTGCGAGCTATCGAAGCCCATAGCGGTCTCTCGGCCCTGATCTCGAGCGAGGCAGCGGGCAACGGGCATGACAGCCGTCATTTTGACGCTCTTTGGGTCTCAAGTCTCACAAGTTCTGCCGCCCGGGGACTTCCGGACATGGAGCTGTACGCGCTTGAGCGGCGGTTGGAGCTTATCGATGAAATCCTTGGCGCCAGTGACAAACCGCTAATTGTAGACGGCGACACCGGCGGCGATGCCAACGCTTTCGAATATCTTTGCGCCCGCCTGGAAAGTGCCGGCGTAAGCGCCGTGGTGGTCGAAGACAAGCAGCATCCCAAGCGCAACAGCCTGTCACTTACCTCATCCCACGTCCTTGAAGAGCCTGAAACGTTCGGGCGAAAGCTCTACCGCGGCCGCAAGGTTCTCTTGTCGCCCGATTTCCGAGTTTTTGCCCGGCTGGAGAGCTTAATTGCCGGGGAGACGGTGGAGGACGCGTTACTTCGAGCGCGGATCTACGTGGATCATGGAGCCCATGGTGTCATGATCCACTCCAAAGAACGGGAGCCCACAAGCGTCCTCCGATTCCTGGATCGCTTCAGGGAGCAAGGGTTCACGCAGCCGGTGATTTGCGTGCCGACGACTTACAACAACGTTCGGGCCGAAGAGCTGCACGCTCGCGGGGCCAATATCGTTATCCACGCGAACCACCTTCTCCGAGCAGCGCATTTTGCGATGCGGCAGGTCTGTAGGTCTCTTCTGGAAAACGACCGCTCAATGGAAGCCGACAACATGATCACTCCGGTTTCGGAAATCTTCCGAGAGGTGGGTTATGACGCGGCGCTCGCCCGAGATGCAGCAAGGGACAGCGTTAGCTGATGGGCAAGCATGGACATTCTGATCTTGGAAGGGGATGGCATCGGGCCTGAAATAGCCGCCTCGTGCGCGAGCATCCTCACGCATTTGAACGCAGAACGCAATCTTGGGCTCACCTTGGAGAGAAGATCGGTCGGTCTTGCGACGTTGCCGATCGAGGGGACCACTCTGCCCTCCTCCGTCCGGCGAGCAGCCGAGCAAGCCGATGGTATTGTTCTGGCTCCCCTTTCGACGTTCAGCTATCCACCCGCTGCTGAAGGGGGGATCAATGCATCGGCCGAGTTTCGAAATGGATTGAATCTGTTCGCAAATTTTCGGCCTTGCCGGCGGCGTCGGGCGAATGCCGGAGCTGATATCGATCTCATTATGGTGAGAGAGAATACCGAGGGTTTTTACGCGTGCAGGACGATGCACGCGGGATCGGGGGAGTTTATGCCCGATCCGGAAACGGCGTTCGCGCTCCGCAAGATCACATCTGGAGCAAGTCGCGCCATCGCCCGTGAGGCCCTGCTGCTAGCATCCACGCGTCGCAATAAACTCACAGTCGTTCATAAGGCGAATGTTCTAAAACTGTCCGATGGACTGTTTCTCGAAACCGTCCGCTCAGCCGCTACCGAGTTCCCATCGGTCGAAATTGAAGAGCAACTCGTCGATGCAACGGCGGCGCTACTCGTGCGGGAGCCGGCGAAGTTCGATGTCGTTCTCACGACAAACATGTTTGGAGATATTCTGTCCAACGAGGCGGCTGAGATAGCGGGAGGGTTAGGTATGGCGCCCTCGCTCAATGCTGGTGCCGATCGAGCAATGGCACAAGCTGCACACGGTTCAGCACCGGATATCGCGGGCCAGAATCGCGCGAACCCGGCGGGCCTCATTCTTTCAAACGCAATGTTGCTGAATTGGCTAGGCCAGCGAGCCAGGCGATCCGATCTGGTTGAAGCCGCGAACGCGATCGAGTTGGCAATCGACACAGCGCTTAGTGATCCCGCGCGTTGCACCCCCGATCAGGGCGGTTCCGCGACCACAGTTCAATTCACAGAAACAATCATTCGGACGCTCTAGGTGGGATTTAGCATGAGACGGAAAGTTACCTGCCATGCGCTGCTGATGTGCACTGTCCTTGCTAACACAACGGGTCCAACCATGAGCGAAGATAATCCCCCCGGACTGGAACGAGCAGCTTGGCAATTGGTTGATCCCTTCATCGAATCCACGCGCAGGATGGTCGAGATAGAGTCCCCATCGCTTGACGATGCTGGGCTGCTCGCCATGCAGAAAGAATTATCTCGCCAAGTCGTTGTCCAAGGGGGTGAAATCGAACTCATCCCAGCGACAAAGGGTCCTGGAAACAATCTTATCGCGCGATGGAAGGGCAAGGGCAAAACCAACGTCCTGCTCGTCGGGCATATGGACACCGTCTATCCAAGCGGCATTCTTCAGACCTTCCCGTTCCGGCAAGAGGCTGGCCGGATCTATGGGCCTGGCGTTCTCGATGACAAAGGCGGCATCGCGATGGCGTTGATGGCAGTGCGATTGCTCCGAGAAGCGGGGCGGGACAATTTCGGTATGGTTACACTGCTGGCCACGACGGACGAGGAGAAGCAGTCGGCGGGATCAAAGGATCTTATCAGATCAATGGCGAAGGAGAGCGATGTTGCTTTCATCCTTGAGTTCGGCACGCCCGATGATCGCATCGTCCTTTCAAGAAAAGGCATAGGCTATTTCCGGATCGAAGTTACCGGAAAGGCAGCACACGCCGGCGCCGAGCCGGAGAAGGGATGCAATGCTGTAGCGGAGATCGCGTACCAGATCGTTCAAATGAGGCAACTCGAGCGGATCGAACTCGACACTTCATTCAACTTCACGCTCCTCAGCGGCGGCGAGCGAAGCAACATCATTCCGGCCGAGGCGAAAGCTCAGGCTGACGTTCGTGTATTGCGGCCAGGTGAATTCGACCGTCTGGAAGAGGAAGCAGCTCAACTTGCAAAGGTCAGCAAGCTTTTTCCGTGTTCAGTTGTCCACACGTCCCTCGAACGCGGACGCCCACCCTTTCCTTTGACAGAGGAAACAGGTCGCCTGGTTGAGCGTGCTCAGTCGATATATCGGGAAATCGGCATGGATTTGAGGACTGAGGCCAGCGGCGCGGGTACAGATGGTAACTACACCTCCGCCGCGGGAACCACCACCCTTGATGGCCTAGGTCCCGTGGGGGGCGGTGCTCATACCGCTGGTGCCGAGTATGTTGAAGAGGCCCTAATTGCCCCTCGAATCTACCTGTTGGCAAGACTCATCGAAGACGTTTCCCGTCCGCCAGCGTCGAAATGATCGATACCCGTGTTTGATGCTCTGTCAAATCCGGAAGCAGCGTCGCTTAGCCAATCGCAGAACGTCCCAGCCTTCTTGTTCCGGCGTTGACGCCGTAGGGCTACGTAGCTTTGCCCGCTCTCAGTGAACCCAAAAGGCGCAACCAGACGACCCGCTTTAATGTCGTCGGCCACTAGAGGCCAAGGCGCGATGCATATTCCGAGGCCGCCGACAGCCGCTTCGACCATGAAGTAAAAATGCTCGAACTCGGTGCCACTTTCCGCCTCTACCTCGATGCCAGACTGCCGGGTCCAGTCGTCCCAAGCAGAACGCCTTGTTTGCGTGCTCAGCCGCGGCAAGTGCGTGACAGCGCCGCCTTCTAGCGCCAAGTTTGCTGCATAGACTGGACCGAAACGTTCCGAAAACAAGGGGATAACCTCGCATTCGACGGGCCATGGGCCCGTGCCGACCCGAATAGCGACGTCGAAGCTTTCGCGCGAGAAATCCACGGGCGAGTCTGCTGTGCTCAGGCGAATATCGACCGATGGATGATCGTTCCGGAAACGATGAAGCCGCGGGATAAGCCATTTCATTAGGAAGGTGCCGAGGCACGAAACGTCCAGGGCGCCGTCCTCAGTGTCGGACACGAGGCGAACCGTCGCATCGATTTGGTCAAAGGCGGCACTTAGCCCCGGAATCAATGTCCGCCCTGCTTCGGTGAGTTTTGGGGCATGCTTCGGACCTTCAAAAAGACGTGTGCCCAAGACCTCCTCCAGATGTTGAATCTGGCGACTGATGGCACTGTGGGTGACGTTCAACTCTTGGGCGGCGAGTTTCATCAGCCCTAGACGACCGGCAGCCTCAAAGGCGCGGAGAGCATTAAGTGACGGCAATCGTCGCATACGTTCGTTTTCCTCACTTAGGTTATTCCAAGAAATCGATTATGCGCAGTGTGATAGGCAGTTATACAGATTACATGAATGGGAGAAAAATACGAGTTCGAGGATTTGTCGGTCTGATGTTGGCTCCTGGTTTTTTGCTCGTGAGATGGATTGAGCGCGCTCACCAGCGCAAGTGTTTATCGGAGCTCGAAGAGCATCAGCTGGCAGACATCGGCATTTCGTCGGAACAACGACAACAAGAATGCACTAAGTGGTTCTGGCAATGAACCAGCTTCGCTTGAGGGATTAAAATAGCCCGAAGGACTTTGATTTCACTCAATCGTTTGAACACGGATTATGACTCTCGCTGCTATATCCCTAGTCATCCTCGCGTCCTTCGTTCACGCTACTTGGAATTTGCTCTCCAAGCGTGCATCGTCAGTTGGGCCGATATTCGTCTTTGCATACAATCTTGTCGCATGCGTCGCTTATGCGACGTGGGTTGTTTATCTCATCGCTCATCAAACGATTGACTGGAGCTGGACCATTGCCGGATTCATTATCCTCAGTGGTCTCATACACTTGGCTTATAGCCTGTCTCTACAGCGCGGATATCAGAAGGCGGACTTTTCAGTCGTTTATCCCGTCGCCAGAGGTACAGGCCCTATGCTGTCAACGGTCGGCGCGATCGTTCTTCTCGGCGAGCGGCCGGTGATCCAGGTCATACTGGGCCTCGTGGCAGTGGTAGGAGGCATCACGCTAATTGCGACGCAGGGGAGACTTGAAGCGTTTCGCAAGCCGGAAGGACTGACCGGGGTTAGATGGGGCACGACCACGGGTGGGCTCATAGCTTCGTACACCGTCGTCGACGCCTACGCAGTGAAAGGCCTTGGGATCGCACCGGTCGTCCTGGACTGGTTTTCCAACCTTCTTCGGTTCTTCCTTCTTGCCCCCCTGGTCTTTGCGGATATTGGTCGAGCCAAAGCGGCGATGCGCGGGTTCTGGCTTCTTGCGATCGGGGTTGGCCTACTGTCACCGCTATCCTACATCCTGGTCTTGACGGCTCTCAATATGGGAGCTCCGCTGAGCGTGGTTGCGCCAATGCGAGAAATGTCCATGATGATCGGTGCGGTGATGGGCATGGTCATTCTACGGGAAGCCGTTGGATTTTGGCGGATTCTCGGCTGTGCGATCCTTATTCTCGGGGTCATCCTGCTTACGACGTGAAGCCATTTGTCTTTCGACAGACAAGAAAAAATTCGCGCCGCCTGCGATGCAGGCGTTCAACTCATTGCCAAAACCGTGCCCCAAGGATCGACCCGGCTTGAAGTCTGCCAACCGGCGAGTGATATCGCCTGCAAATGGCCACTCGACTGAGCAGTCGCCGAGCACGACCGCTACGCCCTTAGGTTGTATCCTAGACAACCGACTTGCGCCGCCGCAAGTGGAAAATTGAGGATGGCTCGCGGCTAGGCCCGGTGAGGCGCCCTCCCCAGTGGAAACCCCATCGCCCTCATCGACTGGTTTGCATGACCAGGAGCTCTCCGCATCCACAATGAAAGTTCGAAAGTGTGGGCCAGTTCATAGAAGCGTCGGCGCCGGAACAGCAGAGTTGCAATTCGGCAGACGACTTTGGGTTGACGTGCCGCCGACTTTGCGACCGGAGGCATGGGGCAAGTTCTTTTGGCCGAGCCGGCCGATCTCATCGACACGGCGATCTCAAGCCGTACCGACTGAAATAGTTCGCAAAAATTGTTTTTGGGCGCGGCCGCCGACGGCAGTTCGGTCGCTGGCCACCAAGGGAGGCGGGACATGCGGCGCGATTTGACGATCAAGACCGGCAGCATGAGCGGCACTTCGGACTTCAGGGTGCTGGCTCCGATCAAGAAGGGCTTCGTGCCTTCCCTTGACGCGACGACGTACAAGACACGCGCCAAATACGTCCTGCGCGCGCTCAATGGCGGCCGGGCAAGCGCGTTTGAATACGAGCTCGCCCGCGTCCTGTCCGATTCGGTGGATCGTGTCGGGCGCATTCACTCGGTGGGAGTAGCAGTCCTCGAGCCGGAGGACGACGCAGTGGACGCCGTCGACTATGTGCTCCTGACCGCGACATTCGACGGCTCCTGGGAAGCCTATGTCCGCGTCATCTGGCAGAAGGCCGCGCGGCTGCTCGACCTAATCTTCTGCAACACCGAGGGTTATGTGCTCGGTTATGAGAACACCTACGAGGACTGGGGCATTTGGCTGAAGAGCCGGCAGTCGGAGGCCTACTTCCTTTACGCCACGCCCGACCTGACCGTCGACGACACGCGGTTTCTGCGGATGGAGGAGCGCGTCTATCGGCGCGTATCGGGCACTGATGCAGACCGGATCGTCACCCGGATCAGAATTCCCTCTCCTGAAGACATCGCGCGGCGCTCCATCTTCGAGGTCGGCGGCGCGATCGGCGTCGATCCCACCAATGCCGGCTTCAGCAAGCCGCTCACGATTGCGGCTGCCGGTCGGCCCGCTTTCTATCACGGCATACGCGCGCTGGCTGCGCTGTACCATCTGGCCGATTTCTATCCGCCCGGCACGCACGATGGGCAGACCCTGCACCGTGCGGCACATGAGCTGCTGCCGGAACTGGTGCTGATGCTGAACGACAGCGCCACCTATGGCGACGGTATCAAGCGCGCCCTGCTGCGTTATGAAGAGGCCGTGCGCTGGTTGATGACCCCGCCCAACGTCGCGCCGCCGCGGCGCAACCTTCCGCTGGCGCTGCCGGCCGAGCTGCCGTTGCAGGATCGCGGCAACGTGCAGGGCGGGATCCTGACCGCCTACCCCGACGCCGATCACGGTTGCCTGCTGCTGTTGCAATTCGCTAGTCCGGCCGCATTGGCGGCGTTTCTGAACGTGCTTCAGGTGACCTCCGAAGCGGATGTTCCGACCCCGGGGCAGATCGTCACCAATATCGCCTTCACGGTCGAGGGACTGCGTCACGCCGGACTGTCCGATGATGAGGTCCGCTCACTGCCCGAGGAATTCGTGCAGGGCATGGAACGACGCGCCGGTCTGCTCGGCGACGTGCGCTGGAATCATCCCCAGCGATGGCGCCTGCCGGCAAGCAACTGGGCGCTCGGCATTGAGGCGCCGGACCTGCGCGAGGATGACCCGGCGCCGCGCATCAACATGAGCGCGGTCCATGCGGTGCTCCAGCTTCGCCACTTGTCCACGGCGACACCGATGGCGGAGACCAGAGCGGCGTTGATGGCCGAGATGAAGCGTCTGGTCGACGTGGATCCCGGCGTCAGGCCGCTTTCGATCCAGTGGATGCAGCGCCAGCGCGATGCGGCCGGCAACGTGCAGGACCATTTCGGTTTCACCGACGGCACCTCGAACCCCGTGCTGCGCCAAAGCGATGCCGGCTCGCGTTATTCCAACCAGGTGCATCTCGGCGAAATCCTGTGTGGCTACCCGAACCTGGCCGACGAGAAGGCCCCGTTCGGCGACGAAACCAATCGCATTCATGCGTTCCTTCGCGACGGCAGCTTCCTGGCGCTGCGCAAGCTGCGGCAGGACGTGGAACAGCTCGAGCAGGTCCTGCGCGACGCGCGCCAGGCAACCGAGGCTGTTGCCGGTGGCTCCGCCCCGCCCCTGACGCGCGAGATGCTCCTCGCCAAGATGATGGGGCGCTGGCCCACCGGCCATCCCCAGGCTGGACAGCCCCTCATCCCGAATCCGCCAACCGAGCCGCAGAGCAATGACTTCAACTATGATGGCGACACGCAGGCCCAATCGTGCCCCTATCACGCCCATATCCGCCGTGCCAATCCACGGGTCACGATCACCCCGGCCGATGCCGGCGCCCGGCCGCCGCGCATCGTCAGGCGCGGCATGTCCTACGGACCGCCCATTAGGCGCGATGATCCGCAAGCCGCCAGGGATTCGCTGCAGCAGGAACGCGGGCTCGTCTTCATGGCCTACAACGCCAGCCTCGGCGAGCAGTTCGAGGTGGTGCAGAGCTGGCTCGTCGGAGGCAACAGCTCGGGCGCCTTTTCCGGGGAGAGCGATCCGTTCCTCGGCCTTGCCGAACCGGGCCGGCTCCGACATTTCCGCTTCGAGCATGGCGGCAAGACAGTTCACATGCCGCTCGACGGGTCCGATCGACTCCACGACGAGCCTCGTCCGTTCGTCCGCCTGGAATGGGGAACCTACCTGTTCGCACCATCGAAGAAGGCGCTCGCCAGCCTGCAGCAATGGGCGGCGGCCCAGGGCCGCAAGCCGCTGGTGACGTGGAGCGTGGACGACGGCGAAAAAGCGATCGCACGGCTGCGTGAGATCGAGAGCCAGCTAGGCGAAGCCGCGGCGATGGCGGCGTGGAAAACGGCGCTGGAAGATCCGGATTCGGCCTCGCATTTCGTCAACGCATCGATCTGGGCTGCGATCCGCGAGCGCCACGGCGGCGTCCTCCGTACGCCGTTCGGGGTCCTCGTGGCCGACCGGGAGGAGGTGCAGCAAGTCTTTGCCGATTCAGGCACCAAGCTGACGATCACCGGCTACCTGCCCCGCATGCAGCGGTCATTCGGCATTCTCTATCTCGGCCGCGACGCCGGACAGGAAGATCATGCCTATGAGCAGGAATCCGAGATCTGCAATGCCGCGATCATGGCTCTCGACCAGCGGAGCGCATTCGAGATGGCGCGCAAGGTCACGCAGCAGGTGCTTGGCTTCATGGTCAAGCAGACGATCGGCTATGCCGCTGCCGACGGCGCATCGAGCTGGGATCTGACCGTCGAGGGGCACGAACTCGTGGATCCGCTGCTGGGTGCCTTCTGCGAGGAATGGTTCGGCTTGAGTGACAAAGGCGGCTACTTCCGTCGCGGCGGCTACCGCTGGGATTGGAAGCCGGGCGATCCCCCCTTCTATCCCGGCCATTTCCTGTCGCCGTCGCGTTACATCTTCCAGCCCCATCCGAACAAGGAAGTGGAAGCGGTCGGTGCCGCGCATGGCACCGCCGTACGCAGCGCCATGATCGATTTTCTCGACAAGTTCAAGTCGACGATCACGGCTCCCGTGACCCGAGCCGTGCTCGATTCCCCGCGCGCTGCGGGCGACGTCCCGTTCGTGGCGCGCACGATCGCCGGCGCCATGATGGGCTTCATTCCGACCACCGACGGCAACATGCGCAGGATATTGAATGAATGGCTGCGCGAAGGAAACCTGTGGGCCTTGCGTGCGCGCTACGCCGGCACGGTGGCGACCGACTATACCGATGCTCTCAACCGGCTGAGAGACGACTTCATCCCGGCCATGCAGCTGCGCGCAGTGCCCGAATTGATCTGGCGCACCGCGATCGTCGCGCACATGCGAGGAAAGGACGGGCATCAGGTCGAGGTCAGGCCCGGGGACATCGTCGTCGCCGGCGCGGTCTCCGCCACCCAGCAGAACCTCGTCGAAGGCCGTCAGGACATCTATCACGCTTTCGGTGGCAACCGCAGGGTGGCAGGTCACCCAACGCATTCCTGTCCCGGAGCAGATCCGGCACTGGCGGTGATGCTCGGTTTCTTCAGCGCGCTGGTGGAAACGCCGCTGCCGTTGCGCCCCGGCCCCATTCCACTGTCTGTGAGCATGACTGGAAGGGTGCCGCCCCAGCAGCAGGGCTGACGCCGGATGCAGGACGCCTAAGGCACGCCGGCCAGGGCGCGGATCGCCTGGTCCGCGTGCCAGTGCATGCCAAGCGCGCGGAGCTTTTCGGCAGCCTCAGTTGCAGTCTTTCGCGCCGCTTCGCCCTGCCCTTGCAGGGCGAGAAGCTCGGCGTGTGCAGCCAGATTCAGAGCGGCATCGCGCCCCGAGCCGCGCCAGGCTGCGGAGGTTTCGGCGCGCAGCAACCAGCGCCGGCTACGTCCAAAATCTCCGCGTCGCGCCGCGAGCTTCGCAAGCGCGCGGCAGGCCATCGCCTCGCCCAGCCGCTCGCCCTCGCGCGCGCGGCCCAGCACATGGGCTGCGTACCGCCGCGCCGTATCGACATCGCCTTCGGCCGCCGCCGCCTCGACCAGCCAGCTATATTGAACCGACGTGTAGAAGTGGAAGTTGCGCCGCTCCATCCATTGCGCAGCGTTTCGCAGCTGCTGCAAGCCATCAGGATCGCCGGTCCTGGAGCAGCGGGCAAAGCCGGAGGCAGCGCGGCACGCCGTCAGCATCAAAAGGCTGCGCATGGTTTCGGCGGCGCGGGCGCCCTCCACGGCCAGCTGCTCCGCCTCCTGCCAGCGGCCTTGCCAGACCAGCGCGACGGAAACCCAATTGCGCACCGAACTGACGACCGGATGGGTCGACCCTTCGACCAGGCTCATCGCTTCGTTGAAGCACTCGTGGGCACCCTCGAAATCGCCCCGATCGGCCAGGATGCTACCCTTGCACGACAGCGAATAGGCCGAGCCGACGGCGATGGCGCCATGGCGGCGGCTGCGCGTGGTCGAGATGGCAGCGTCGATCAAGGCGGTGGCTTCGTCGTATTGACAACTTGCGGCGAGAATCTGGCCCAGCACGGCTTCGGTCCGGGCGATCAGGCGGGGGTCGCCGAGCCTGCGTGCCCATTCCAGTCCCGTTCGTGTGTGTGTCACACCCTCGCGAAAGCGGCCAAAGCCGTAACACATGTAGCCAAGCCACAGATAGGCGTTGGCCGTCGCGCCGGTGTCACCGAGCGATGAGGCGATGGCGACCGCCTGTTCGAACACGCTGGTATCGTCGGTCAACGACAGCGGATCGAAGATGTTGGCCATGCCGAGTTTATTCGCCAGCAAGCACCAGCGCAGGGATTGCTCGCGCGAGCGATCCGGCACGCGATCCAGCGCATCCATGGCAGCCTTGTACTGGGACCCGGCAAGGTCCAAGGCGAAGGCCGCCATCGCCTTGTCGCCGGCGCGTTCGGCATAATGGGCCGCGTTTTCCCAATGGCCTGCGCCGCGCGAATGGTAGGCCAGGGCTTCTAGCGTGTCTTCGCGATCGGCCTGCTCGGACCGTGCCAGCAAACTGGCTTCAACGCGCTGGTGCAAGGCCTGACGCTCGTGCAGGGTGATGGTGTCGTAGACAGCGTCCCGCGTGATGCCGTGCTTGAAGCGAAAGGCATCGCCGGCCGGATCGTCGAAGAGAAAATCCGCGTCGGCCAATCCCCGCAACATCGCGGGGTCGGGCTCGCTGCCGCAAGCCGCAATGAGCAGACTTTTCGGTACCGTGTTTCCGATCACCGCGGCGGCGCGGACCACCTTCACCTGATCGGGCGGCAGGCGCGCCAGGCGCGAAGCCACCAGGGTGGCGATCCATCCGCCTTGCTTGCTGCGCATTTCGAATGAATCATTGTCGTTGGCAGCGATGGAATGGCACAGCTCTTCGATGAACAGTGGCACCCCGCCGGCATAGGCGTGAACACGGGCCACGAGGAAGGGGTCGGCTTGCGGCACCCAGCGTCGTACGGCGACGTCGGTTTCTCCTCCCGCAAACGGCCTCAGCAGCAGGTGCGGCGCGCCGGAAATCCACTCGGTACCGTCGTCGCGTGGCCGGGTGGCGAGGATGAAGCGCGGTCCATTGGGCAATTGCAGGAGTTTCTCCAGCAACTGCCGGCTCGCGTCGTCGGACCATTGCCAATCGTCGATCACCAGCACCAATGGTCCCTGCGCGGACAAGACGGTAAAGAACCCGAGCAGGTCACCGACCACGCCATCGACGGTCATCTGGCCGCCGCGCGCATCAGCCCCGGTCGAGGCGAGTGCGATGATCGTCTCCGCGCGTGGACCGAGTTGGGCGAGCCATGGCTGCAGGGCGTCCCGAGCCGTCTCGTCTGCATCGGCGATCGATGCGTCCGGTCGTATCCCCAATGAGGCGCGCAGCATCTGCAGAAACGGTTGCAGCACCTCGGCACCGACATAGCTCTCGCAACTGCCCCGCAGCAGCTTGAACTGGTCGGTATCGCAGTCTCGCAGCACCTCCTCCAGCAGCCGCGTCTTGCCAAGCCCCGGACCGCCGACGATGACCGCACAACGTCGCGAGACCGGGTGTGGTTCGCTGAGAAAGCCGGTCAGAAAATCGAAGACTTCGTCGCGCCCAACAAAGGGCGTCAAGCCGCGCCGGGACGTTGCGTCAAACCGCCGGGTCACCATGCTTCGTCGCAGCACCGCGCGCGCCTGGGGCATCTCCGGCCCCGCATCCGGCATCTGAATCGGGCCGCCGAGCTCGAAAAAATTCGCATGCGGCCCAAGGGAATCAAGACTGGCGAGGATCTCGCCCGGCGCAGCCCGACGCGACAGATGCGCCGCCGTGTTCACGACATCGCCGACCAGGTCATATCGGCCGGACTCGATATCCCCCTCCATCAAGAGCAAGGTGCCGGCGTGGATGCCCGAATGCATGCGAAGCGGCATCAGGGCCGGCGGCACGCTATCGTGGCGCAACAACCCGACCCACCGGTGAATATCGATGGCGGCTTCGGCGGCACGACGACCGTCGTCCTCGCCAGACAGCGGATAGCCGAACACGGCGAGGACACCATCTCCCTGGGTCCTGATCACGCGGCCGCCATGCTTGGCCACGGCGCGATGCCAGATGTCCCTGAGCTGGCCCAACAGTTCGGAGAGGTGTTCCGATTCGATATCCCGGCCCAGCGCGGTGGACCCGACGAGGTCGGAGAAAAGCACCGTCAGTCGATGACGTTCGCCTTTCAGGTCGCGGGTCTGCGTGATCATCATCGCTGTCGAGGTCGGCTCGTTGCCAAACAGCAAGCACGGCCCAACTGGCGCCAGACCGGATGCCGCAAGGCATCATACACGCCCATGGGTTGCCGGCCAGCGTCCTGGATCACAAAGGTAAATCTCGCGCGGCGGCATTCGCAAGCGATAGACCGCCTTGAAACCAACCCACCCGTTTAAAACCTGCGTGATCGCTAAGTGAGGTCTCCTTCTGAGCGGCCACAAAGAGTCTCCTGACCGCACCGCCCGAACTCCCCTGGCCGATGGGAACATCGACAGCGACCCGGACTGTTTACAAGCCTCATCCCGACCACACGCTGACCGTACTGACCCGACCAGAGAAGCATCCGATCTGGATCATTTGACGGAGGGCATCAAATGACCAACGAAGCGATCAAGGCATTGATGGTCCTCGCGCTCTACGGAGTGCTTGAGACCGCACTCTTCTCCTCGTCCATCGGCAGATTTGCCAAGCGTATGGTGCCGTCTGGAAACCGGCGCGTGCGCTGCAGGTAAATTCATGAGGAGGCATCCGGCGATTGCCCGGGTGCGCGCTTTGACTACAATGGCTCGTCGTCCAGCGTCGACGGCTCCACCTGCAGCGACACGAAATCGCCTCCGCCGTAATCGTCCTCGGGATCAGGTCGATCGGACTGGAGATAAAGCCGGTCCTCCACCGCGCGAACGCCTGCAACGTTCTCGCACGCCACGATGACCGCCCGATGCGCGTTTTCACCCCTGACGACGCCACGCAGCGTGACCGTGCCGTCCTTCACGCTGACGTTCAAGCAGGCCGGCTGCCAGGGTGTCCCGGCCAGCGCGGCCAGAACGGAGCGACGAATCTGGCCGTCATCCCCGGAGTAGCCGGAAGCGCTGGCCAGCGGGCCGGCAACCGCGGACAGGAAGTCGGATCGGGTGATGATCCCGACGATGTGCTCGCCACGCATGACCGGCACGTGATTGAGATGCCGTCGCTCCATCATGTCGGCAACTTCCACAAGCGGCGCCTGCTCGGTGGTCGACACCGGCTGGCGCGTCATCACCTGCTCGACCGTGCGCCCGTGCTCCTTGACGAACTCGGCTGCAGTGCGATCGGCTCCGCGCAACATCGTGAGCAGACGGTTGCGTTCGTGCGCCGTCCCGATTTCGGTCCGCCTGAGGAAATCGCTTTCGCACAGGATGCCGACGAGCGTCCCGGCCGGGTCCACCACCGGCAGGCCGCTGATGTGATGGGCAAGCATCACCTTGATGGCATCGGCGGCCGGCGCGTCCGGCCGTATCGTTACAACGCGTCTGGACATGATCTGGTGCGCGCGCATGTCGTCCTCCGAGAGACAAACAGGTATTTGCCGTGACAAACCACGTCTTGATCAGGATCAACGCCCGTGCAGTCCGTGATGCCATCCTGAACATCGACATCGGAACATGTCGAACATGCGCTTACGAACGGTTCTGTTGGGTGCGATCATCGTCGCGCTGTCCGCCTCCAGCGTCGCGGCGCCTTCCGATGTGTCGGCGGCGCTGGCCGACCTCATGATCAGACTTCAACTTCAGCACGCAAAACTTTGGTTTGCGGGCAAGCTCAGCAATTGGAGTCTGGCGAATTACGAGATTCAACAGATCGAGGCCAATCTTGAAGCCACCGGCAGGTTGCTCGCGAACCCGGCACAATCCGATCGCGCCAGGGAGCAGATCCGGGCCGTACGCCAGGCGCTGCAATCGAAGGACGTCCCGGCGTTCATGGCATCGTATGCCGGCCTGACGAACGAATGCAATGGTTGCCACCGCAGCAGCGGGTATGCCTGGATCGTCATGCAGATCCCGCTCACCCTGCCCGTTCCCAATCAGTTGTTTGTCGACCAGGTGTCCGAGGGGCGCGCGATTGCCAACGCCACTTGCGGGACGTGCCACGTCGTCGCTGACGCCGCCAAGGAAGCACCTGCGTTTCGCCCGTCCCCACCAGCTTTCCCGGAGATTATCAACCGCCCCTCCTTCTCCGCGGACGGCCTGCGGCATTTCCTGACGTCGGGCCATCGGCGACTGGGACCAGACCAGGCCATGCCGAATCCGAGGCTCACAGAGTCCCAGGTCGAAGCCGTCGTGGCCTATCTGGAGACGTTGCGAGCTGACCAGCGGCGCTGAAATGCGCCCACCTGTCCGGGCGGCACCATGCTCGCACGAGGCTGCGATCTGTAGCCGATGCGGCTAGCGCAACGGCAGCAATTCCAGTTGGCCCTGCGCCGTCTTGACCGCCGCGGTGAACCAGCTCTGGCTGGGCGCCTCCTTGGCGAAGCACTTGGTATAGGCCGCCATCGCCTGGTCTTCCCGGGCCATGGCATCCGCCGGCGTCTTTCTGGCCATCATCTGCTTCCAGACCTTCTCGCAGGCCGGAATCTCGGCTGTCTTGATCGCCTCGCTCGCGGCGAGGAAGAACACCTTCTCGCCACGGATCGCGACCACGTCGATCTCGTGCGGCGGACCCTTCAAATCGCCATTGCCGCGCACGCCGAGCACCGCGACCGCGGTGCTGACGGAGGCCGGCTTGGTGATGGGCAGCTCGGCATATTTGGCGAAGGCAGCGTCCTGGATGGCGGCATAGTAGAAGGTGTCGGACCTGAACGCCGCGTCGATCTCTTGCGGCATCGGATCCTTGCGGTGGTCGGCAAGCCAGCGCCTGAGCAGCGTGGTCGTCGTCACCACGGCCTGCTGCTTGTCGCCCGCTGTGGCGAAGGTGAGCCCGTCAAGATGGCCAAAGCCGATGTCGTCCTTGAACAGCGTGTCGACGTTCGACTTGCCCTCCGCGGGCAGCCCCTTGATCGCGACGGGTCCGATCAGGCCGCGCAGCACGCCGGTCAGCTCGCCCAGCGCCGCGTCGTGTTGCCTGCTGGTCTCCTCGCTCTCCTTGGCCTTTGCAAACTTCGCGATGTAGCGGTCGCGCAGATCGAGATAGTGCTGCTCGGAAGAGGCTGCGTGTGCCGGCGTGGCGAGGGCAAGCAGGCAGAGCAAGGCAAGTGATCTCATTGAATTATCCAGAAGGCTGAAGGGCGATCTTCAGTCTTGGTGACATGGCTGGCCCGGAAGGTTCATCCGTGCCGGCGTGCCCTGCTCCGGCGGAGAACCAATCCTTCACCATGGCGGGCGGGTTCGATTGAGCGCCGGGAAGGCGGGCAGTAAAATCCGCTGCAATGATCTCGGGGGCTCCATGAGCGACTTGATGAGTGACTTGCGCGCTGCGGCCAGGCAATCCACGGCGAGAACCGGGATCATCGAGTTCGAAGGCGCCCGGGGAACCGTGAGCATCCCCTGCACCATCGCGGATGTCTCCGGCACCGGCGCGCGGCTGAAGCTCGACTGGTCGCTGGCGTTTCCGAAAGAGGCCACGCTGATCTTTGCCGACGGCTTGCGCAAGGCCTGCCGGGTGGCGTGGCAAAAGCGGCGGCTGCTCGGTGTCGCCTTCGCCGATGGGGTCGCGAGCGCCGACGAGCAGGCCCTGATGATGACCGAGGAAGAGCAGGCCCTGCACCGGCGGCACATTGGCACTCAGGTGAAAGGTGCGCGCGAGGCGCGGGGCTACACCGAGGCCCAGATTGCGGACCGCGTTGGCGTCTCGCCCGAGTTCGTCTCACGCGCCGAGCGTGGCGAGGTCAGCATTCCGTTGCACCAGCTCACCCATATGGCCGATCTGTTTCTGGTTGACCTCGACAGTCTCGTCACAGGCCCGGCGTCGATCGACCTTCCGCCGGCTGATTGTCTCAGCGGTGCCGCAGCCGGCGATTGACCCGCCGCGCCAGATAGTCGCCTGCGCTCTGCACCAGCTGCACCAGGGCGATCAGCACGACGACCACGGCCAGCATCATCTCCGGCATGAAGCGCTGGTAGCCGTAGCGGATGCCGAGATCGCCGAGGCCGCCGCCGCCGACCGCGCCGACCATGGCGGAGTAGCCGAGCAGGCTGACCACTGCGAGGGTGAGCGCCAGCAGCAGGCCGGGCAGCGCCTCGGGGATCAGCACCTTGAACACGATCTGGATCGGTGACGCGCCGAACGAGGATGCGGTCTCGATCAGGCCGCCATCGACTTCACGGATCGCAGCCTCGACCAGGCGCGCGATGAACGGCGTCGAGGCGATCGTCAGCGGCACGATCGCGGCCGTCGATCCGATCGAGGTGCCGGCGATGAGACGCGTGAACGGGATGATGGCCACGACCAGGATGATGAAGGGCGTGGAGCGGGTCGCGTTCACGACCATGCCAAGCGCTGCGTTGACGGCGGGGGCTGCAAACAACTCGCCCTTGCGGCTGGTCGCGAGGAATACGCCCAGCGGCAGGCCGAACAGAGTGCCGAGCGCCGCCGCGATTCCAACCATGAACAAGGTTTCGAAGGTGGCCCCGATGATCAGTTTGACGAGTTCAGGCGACATAGCCGAGACGCTCCGCCGAGACTTGATATTGAGACAGCCAGGCCAGCGTGCGCGTCGCCGCGCCCTCGCCAGAATCGCCAACAGGAATGCCCAGCACCAGCGAGCCGACATGCTGGCCGCCGATCTCGTCGATACGCGCCGACAGCAGCGAGACGTCGAGACCGAGCTCGCGGGCAAGCCGCGCGATCAGCGTATCGCCGGCCCCTGCCCCGCGCACCTGAACGCGGATCACGGCGTGGCTGCCCGGCTCCTGCATGAGCCGGCTGGCCAGCGAGACCGGCAGGCTGTCGCCGGTGACCTCAGCCAGGAATGATTGCGTGATCGGATGCCTGGGATGGGTGAAGATGTCGGCGACATGGCCACTCTCGACCACGCGGCCGGCATCGAGCACGACGACGTCCCTGGCGAGCTGGCGCACCACGGACATTTCATGGGTGATCAGCACGATGGTCACCCCTAGCTCGCGGTTGATATTCGCAAGCAGATCGAGGATCGCGCGCGTGGTCTGCGGATCGAGCGCCGAGGTCGCCTCGTCAGACAGCAGCACGCTCGGCCGCGTCGCCAGTGCGCGGGCAATGCCGACACGCTGCTTCTGGCCGCCTGACAGTTCTGACGGATAGCGGTCGTGCTTGTCGGCGATGCCGACCAGCGCGAGCAATTCGGTCACCCGTGCCTTGATGTCGGCTTTGGACCAGCCGGCGATCTCCAGTGGCAGCGCGATGTTGTCCGCGGCGGTGCGCGAGGACAGCAGATTGAAGTGCTGGAAGATCATGCCGATCGAGCGCTGCGCCAGCCGCAATTCGCGGCCCGTGAGCGCGGAGATGTCTCTGTTGTCGACCACGACGCGGCCCGTGCTCGGCTTCTCCAGCCCGTTGATGAGCCGCACCAGGCTCGACTTGCCGGCGCCGGAGCGACCGATCACGCCGGTGATGGAGCCGCGCGCGATCGCGAAATCGATGCCTTGCAGCGCAACGACGCCGGGCTTGCCGCGATAGGCCGGATAGGTCTTCGAGAGGGTCTCGAAGCGGACCATCGCGTCTGGCTGAGCTGAGCCATCTTGGATTTTGACCGGTTCGCCGAACAACAGCGATGGGTGCGCATTCATGGAAGCGGCTTTCATGCAGGATATTTAGCCCGCTCGCCCGAAAGGCGCACGCGGGGCCAAGTCGCGATCCAAGCGACGGATGGGTGGAACCAAAGCAGGCGCCCGGTGGCGACGCTGCGTTGCAGCAGACCATCGCCTTTTCCAGTCTTTCTTGCAATTTCAGATATTTGCGGGAGATTGGGCGAAGTTTCCCCAATCCCTCGCAGGGGAAGAAAATTCTCCTGCCGAGGGGTATCAGTCTGCGGGGAAGCTCACCGGACCATGGCCAGCCAGGGCAGCACGATGACCAATAGCCCGGCGAAATAGAGCACCCCGAAGATCAGGCCAAAGCCCCAGAACTGGCCCTTCCCGATATAGCCGCTGCCGTAATACATCGGCGCCGGCCCGGTGGCGTAGGGCGAGATCACGCCCATGAGGCCGAGCGAATACATGCAGAGCATGGCGAGCGTCGTCACCGGCAGACCGGGAATGCCGGTGCCGACCGCGAGCACGACGGGCAGCACGGCCGCCGCGTGCGAGGTGATGCTCGAGAAGAAATAGTGGATCCAGAAGAACAGCGCGACCAGCAGGATCATCGCGGTCGACGGCGAGAGCCCTATCAGCGGCTTTGCGAATTCATTGGCGAACCATTTGATGAAGCCGATCTCGTTGAGGCCGGAGGCCAGCGTCAATAGCGAGGTGAAATAGAAGAATACCTCCCACGCGCTCTTCTCGCTGACGATGTCGGCAAATTCGATCACGCCGGTGACCAGCATCAGCGAGATCACGATGAACACGACGGTCGTGGCGTTGACGAAGTTCGAGCCGAGCACGGGGATGTGAATGTCCGGACTGGAGCCTGCGATCCACAGGAACATCGCGAGCACGATCAGCACCAGCATGATCCACTCGTTGCGCGACATCGGGCCCATCTCTGCGAGCTCTTTCGCGGCCCATTCCGAGATCTCAGGACTGCGCTTCACCTCCGGACGGCAGATCAGATAGCTGAGCAGCGGAACGAGGACCATCAGGAGAATGCCGAGCGGCGCAAAGCCGATGAACCATTGGCCCCAGCTCACGTCGACACCAACCGTCTTCTTGGCGATCGCCAGCGCGGCCGCGTTCGGCGCCAGCGCCGTGAAGAACAGCGAGCTCGTGATCGCGGTTGCCGCGAACGCGGTCCACATCACATAGGTGCCGATCTTGCCGGCGGTCGGTCCCGGCTCGGAACCGTAGATGCGCGGGATGTTGCTGATGATGGGATAGACGATGCCGCCGCTGCGTGCGGTGTTGGAGGGCGTTGCCGGCGCCAGCAGGAAGTCCGACATCGCAACCGCATAACCGAGCCCGAGCGTGTTGGTGCCGAGGCGCCGCACCAGCACCAGCGCGATGCGCCGGCCGAGCTGGCTCTTGCGATAGCCAATCGAGAACACGAAGGCGCCGACGATCAGCCACACCGTGCTCTCGGCAAAGCCCGCCAGCATCCAACGCAGCGATTTGCCGGGATCGGGATCGATATAGCCGGCGACGCCCGCGACCGTCAGCCCGATCAGGCCGACTGCGCCAACCGGCATCGATTCCAGGATCAGCCCGGTGATAACAGCGGCGAAGACCGCAAAATAGTGCCACTGATTGACGTTGAGACCCGCTGGCACCGGCCACAGATAGATCGCCAGCCAGACCACCAGCGGTACGATCAACCTCCAGCGAAAGCCTTTCGCCCCAGGTGCCTGCGTGTCCGCGGTCATGAGCCCTCCCCTGTCATTTCGTCGCGTGTGCCGGCCCATTGGCGGGGCCGCTTTTGGTCCCTGCGCGGCGTATACGGACTGTCTGCGGCGTGATCAATGGCCTGACGCGAGTTCTGCGGTCCCGGCGCCCGATTTTGCCAGCGGGCCTCACAAATGCCCGGTGCGCCGGTGCTCAGGCGCACCGTCGCGGACCGGAAAGCGGATGGTGGTCCCGATCGTGATCCAGTTGGCGTTCTCGCCGGTGATGTTGCGGCCGTAGATCACGTCGACGGAGAATATCTCGTTGGGCCGGTAGCGCACGCCGGTCTGAAAGCGCGGCTGCACCACGCTCGCGGTATCGGCGGCACCGGCCTGGCCAAAGGCCTCGATCGTCCACTGCAGCGTGTCGGTGAACTTCCAGTCGAAGCCGATGCCGTAGGTCAGATAGTGGCGATCGACCGTGCCATCCCAGAGCCAGCCGCCGGTGACGTTGACGCGCATCGTCTCCGACAGACGATAAGTCGCGGGAATGACGGCAAAGGCGGACAGCGCCTCACCGGTCGCCGCATCGAACGATCCACCGCCATAGGCCGACAGTCCCCACCGCCCGATCCCAGTCGGGATGAAGTTCGTCTTGGCTTTCGGCGCAACCGTCGTGCTCCAGTCGCCAGCGCTGCGGGCCCGGACGGTCTGCATGCTCAGCTCAATCGGCCTGAAGGGATCGACGACGCAGGAGGGATTGGCGACCGCCAGGAAATCGGTGTTGGCGGCGGCCGACATCCAGCTTTCCACCTTGCAGGAGCCGACCTCGGAGATGTCGGCGGCATCCACCGCATAGGCGCCATTCGCCGCGCGCGCATCCTGCGCGCCGAATGCGACAAGAGCCGCAATTGCGGCGGTTTCTCCAGTTCGCGCAACCCAGCCCATGGCGCGATGTTAGCAGAGTCTTCGCCTCGACAAGGTCCGGATTCTGGGACTATCTTCGCGCCATGAGCGAGCATCACCACGATCACGATCACGACCATTCGGAACTGTCCGAGACCGAGCTGCGCGTGCGCGCGCTCGAGACTGTCCTGACCGAGAAAGGCTATGTCGAGCCGGCTGCGCTCGACGCCATCATCCAGGCCTACGAGACCAAGATCGGCCCGCATAATGGCGCGCGCGTCGTCGCCAAGGCCTGGACCGATCCGGCGTTCAAACAGGCGCTGCTGGAGGATGGCAGCAAGGCGATCGGCACGCTCGGCCATGTCAGTCGCGTCGGCGATCATCTCGTCGTGGTCGAGAACACAGCCACGCGCCACAACATGGTCGTGTGCACGCTGTGCTCCTGCTACCCCTGGGAAATGCTGGGGTTGCCGCCGGTCTGGTACAAGGCTTCGCCCTACCGCTCGCGCGCCGTGAAGGATCCGCGCGGCGTGCTGGCCGATTTCGGCGTGAGTGTGCCCAAGGACATTGAGATCAGGGTATGGGATTCCACCGCCGAGACGCGCTTCCTGGTGCTGCCGATGCGCCCCGCGGGCACGGAAGGCTGGAGCGAGGAGCAGCTTGCCGAGCTCGTGACCCGCGACTCCATGATCGGCACCGGCTTCCCCAGGACGCCAGGAGCTCCGTCGTGAACGGCGTGCACGACATGGGCGGCATGGATGGCTTTGGAAAGGTCGAGCCCGAGCCGAACGAGCCTGTCTTCCATGAAGAATGGGAGTCCCGGGTGCTGGCGATGGTGCGCGCGATGGGCGCGGCCGGCGCCTTCAACATCGACACCTCGCGCTTCTATCGCGAGACGATCCCGCCGCATATCTACCTCTCCAGCTCCTACTACAAGAAGTGGTTCCTCGGCCTTGAGGAGATGCTGATCGAGAAGGGCTACCTCACCCGCGAGGAGGTCGCCGCCGGCCATGCGATGCAGCCCGCCAAGGCGCTCAAGCACGGCAAGTTCGATCTGGGTCAGGTCGAGCGCATCATGGTACGTGGCCAATTTGCGCGCCCAGCGCCTGCGCCCGCCAAATTCAACATCGGCGACCGCGTGCGTGCCAAGAACATTCATCCGACCACGCATACGCGGCTGCCGCGCTATGTCCGCGGCCATGTCGGCGTGGTCGAGCTCAACCACGGCTGCCAGGTGTTCCCTGACACGGCGGCGATGGAGCGCGGCGAGAACCCGCAATGGCTCTATACCGTCGTGTTCGACGGGCGCGATCTCTGGGGGGAGGACGGCGATCCGACCCTGAAGGTCTCGATCGACGCCTTCGAGCCCTATCTGGACCCGGCCTGATGAGCAGTGAAGCTGCTGCCGCCGCGACCGCGGCGATTCCAAGCATTCCGCGCGATGACGACGGCCCGGTGTTCCGCGCGCCCTGGGAAGCGCAGGCCTTTGCCATGGCCTTGAGCCTGCATGATCGCGGCGTGTTCACCTGGCCGGAATGGGCGGCAGCCCTGGCCTCCGAGATCAAGCGCGCGCAGGAAGCGGGCGACCCTGATACGGGCGAGACCTACTATCTGCACTGGCTCGCCACGCTGGAGGGCCTCGTCGCGAGCAAGGGCGTCGCGTCGATGGACACACTGCACCGCTATCGCGACGCCTGGGATCACGCCGCGGATCGCACGCCGCATGGTAGGCCGATCGAGCTGAGGCCCGAGGATTTTGGTTAGTTGCGATTGGCACGCTCGCGCCGAGCCCTCCGCTGTCATTCCCCGCGAAGGCGGGGAATCCAGAACGCCGCTATCGCTCGGCTCAAGCACCGCCTCTGGAATACTGGATCGCCCGCCTGCGCGGGCGATGACACCATTTCCTCGGCTAGCGCCCCGCGACAAACTCCCGCCACCCCTTTGCCCGCAGCGAACAAGCCGGGCACTCGCCGCAGCCGTACCCCCAATCGTGCTGGGCGCCGCGTTCGCCGAGATAGCAGGTGTGCGACTGCTCGCGGATCAGATCGACCAGCGCGTCGCCACCGAGGTCATGCGCGAGCTTCCACGTCGCCGCCTTGTCGATCCACATCAGCGGCGTGTGCAGCTCGAACTGCCGGGCCATGCCGAGCGACAGCGCAGATTGCATTGCCCGAATGGTCTCGTCGCGGCAGTCGGGATAACCGGAATAGTCGGTCTCGCACATGCCGCCGACGATGTGGCTGATGCCGCGACGATAGGCCAGCGCAGCGGCGAAAGTCAGGAACACGAGATTTCGGCCGGGCACAAAGGTGTTCGGCAGGCCGTCGGCGCCCATCGCGATCGCGACGTCACGCGTCAGCGCGGTCTCGGACACGGCCGCCAGCGTCGGGATCGACAGCGTATGGCTCTCGCCTAGCTTTGCGGCCCAATCGGCGCGCAGGCCCCTGATGCCGTCGAACAGTCGTTCACGGCAGTCGAGCTCGACGGCGTGGCGCTGACCGTATTCGAACCCCAGCGTCTCCACGCGCGCGAAGCCGCTCAGCGCCCAGGCAAGGCAGGTGGTGGAATCCTGGCCGCCGGAGAACAGCACAAGGGCGGTTTGGGATGAAAATGCGTCGCTCATGGGCCTCAGGTAGTCGACTTCGCCCGCGTCATCAATGCAAGATCACTCGACGGCGTTCGCGCCGAACGGCTCCATCCAGTTGCCGTCACATGCTCGCTCTGGTAGCGTGGAAGGGTTGCCACACGATGAAATGGATGGACGTCGACATGGGCTATTTTGAAGCGGTGACCAGCGGCAGCTTCAAGACCACGGAGGACGGTCGCCGGCTGTTTTTTCCGTGGGGGACGCTGGGCCGCGGATACGTCCTTCCTTCGGAGAACGATTATCGGCGCCACCGAACGCAGGTGAAAGCCTACATGGTGGCTACGTTCGCGTTCATCCTCGTGCCCAGCTTGTTTCGAGCCTGGGCTCTTGGCGTAAGCTTGGTGATTGCCTTAATCGGATTCTACGGGTTCTGGATGTGGTTTTTGTTGCGGCGGCTGGATGTAGCCGACGAACGACTGTCCTTTCAAGAAAGCATGATCTCCCAGGCCGGTGCTCATCGTGAGGGCGTGCTCTGGCTGCTGACCGTCAGTTCCCTGGTGCTCGCTCTGGGTGGGCTATTAGTGCTTGCCAAACCAGACGAGAGGCTGCTCGGGTTCGCTGCCATCGCCTTTTTCGGCCTTTGCGCGGCGGTGTTCATTCGCATGCTCATTCTTCGATATCGGTCGGACCATGCCTAGTTGCAGCGGGGCGGTGGAAATCGGACTCAACCCGGTCTGTTCCGCTGTGATCGAGCGGATGGTTTTGGCATAAAGCCCAGATCATCCCCCGTTCCGGTGCCCCGCAATGACCCCTTCCCGCGACATTTCCCGCCTGATCGAGATCATGGCGGCGCTGCGTACGCCGGTCACCGGCTGCCCCTGGGACCTCGAGCAGGATTTTTCGACCATCGCGCCCTACACGATCGAGGAAGCCTATGAGGTGGTCGACGCCATCGAGCGCAACGATCTCGACGATCTCCGCGAGGAGCTCGGCGACCTCCTGTTGCAGGTGGTGTTCCACGCCCAGATGGCCTCAGAGCAGAACGCGTTTTCCTTTGGAGACGTCGTCGAAGCCATCACGCGAAAAATGATCCGGCGCCATCCCCATGTCTTCGCCGACAAGGACGGCAATCTCGCCCCGCATCACGTCAAGGAGGTCTGGGACCGCATCAAGGCCGAGGAGAAAGCCGAGCGCGCCGCCCGCCGGCCGCCGGAAGCTGCGCCGAAACACAAATCGCTGCTCTCGGCCGTGAAAGCCGGCCAGCCCGCGCTGACGCGCGCGATGGAGCTGCAGCGCAAGGCCTCCACCGTCGGCTTCGACTGGAACGATCCGCGCGCGGTGCTGCAAAAGATTCGCGAGGAAGCGGACGAGATCGAGGCCGCGCTCGACCGCGACGACAAGCAGGAGATTGCAGAGGAGACCGGCGACCTCATGTTCGCCCTCGTCAACCTCGCCCGCCACGTCGACGCCGATCCGGAAGCCGCGCTGCGCGCGACCAACGCGAAATTCGAAAAGCGCTTTGCCTATATCGAGCGGGCGCTGGAAGCGCAGGGGCGCACGCTGGAGCAGGCCTCGCTCGAGGAGATGGATGCGCTGTGGAATGCGGCGAAGGATGACGACAAGCCAGTATCACAAGCGCGAATCCCGTAGCCCGGATGGAGCGAAGCGCAATCCGGGTCGTTTTTGCGTTGTGGAATCCCGGATTTCGCTACGCTCCATCCGGGCTACGAAGCGAGGCTCGTTACGCGGAAAGACGTGGCACCGCATCGAACCTGTTCACCACGATGTCCCGCTTCGTCTCGTCCACCCGCACGGTCATGTCGAAGCGGCCGTCGTGCAGCTCCTTGGCCAGCACCTCGGAATTGCGGTGCAGCCAGCTGATCCCGGCGCCGTCGGCGGCGTCGATGGAGAGATCGAGCGTGGTGCGCTTGGCGGCGAGCCGTTCTTCGATCGCGGCGAGCAGCGCGTCGATCCCCTCGCCTGACACGGCCGAGACCAGCATCGCGGGATGATCTTCCGGCCGGCGCGCGGCGATATTCAGAAGCTCTTCCCGCTGCTCTGCGTCGTAGCGGTCGATCTTGTTCCAGACCTCGATGATGCGGCCTGAGTCATCAGGATTGATGCCGAGCTGGCGCAGCACGGCGTCGACGTCGCTCTGCTGGGCCTCGGCGTCTTCATGCGAGATGTCGCGCACGTGCAGGATGACATCGGCCTCCAGCACCTCCTCCAGCGTGGCGCGGAAGGCCGCGACGAGCTGCGTCGGCAAATTGGAGATGAAGCCGACCGTGTCCGACAGCATGGCCTTGCCGCCATGCGGCAGGTTGAGCGCACGCAGGGTCGGATCGAGCGTGGCGAACAGCATGTCGGCAGCCTGCACGTCGGCACGCGTCAGGCGGTTGAACAGCGTCGACTTGCCGGCATTGGTGTAGCCGACCAGCGCAACGACCCGATACGGCACGCGCTGGCGGCCGGCGCGATGCAAGCGGCGCGTCGCCTGCACCTTCTTCAGCTCGCTTTCGAGCTTGGTGATGCGCTCCTGGATCAGGCGGCGGTCGGCCTCGATCTGGGTCTCGCCGGGGCCGCCCATGAAACCGAAGCCGCCACGCTGGCGTTCGAGATGGGTCCAGGATCGCACCAGGCGCGAGCGCTGATAATTGAGATGGGCGAGCTCGACCTGGAGCGCGCCCTCCTTGGTCTTGGCGCGGCGGCCGAAGATCTCGAGAATGAGTCCGGTGCGGTCGAGCACCTTCGCGTGCAATTCCTTCTCGAGATTGCGCTGCTGGATCGGTGCCAGCGCGCAATCCATCACCACGAGCTCGACGTCGAGGCTCTTGGCAAGCGCGGCGATCTCCTCGACCTTGCCCTTGCCGATATAGGTCGCAGGCCGGATCTGGCTGATCGGCGCGATGATCGCATCGGCAATGACGAGGTCGATCGCGCGCGCGAGGCCTGTGGCTTCATCGAGCCGGGCCTCCGCGTCGCGCTGAACATGATTCTCCGATTGCGCGTCGGCACTTCCCGCGCGCGCTCGCAAATAGGGGCCGACGACAAGCACCCGCCCCGTTTGCTTAGCCCCGGCCGACCGCGGACGGTCGGCCTCCCCGTCAAAATTCCGGGGTTCCAATCAGATCACTCTCAAGCCGGCTGATCCTCGCCGCCTTCGAACAGCTGGATCGGAGCGCCTGGCATGATGGTCGAGATCGCGTGCTTGTAGACCAGCTGCGAATGACCGTCGCGCCGAAGCAGCAAACAGAAATTATCGAACCAGGTCACGATGCCCTGGAGCTTCACTCCGTTGACCAGAAAGATCGTCAGTGGCGTTTTGGTTTTGCGAACGTGATTGAGGAAGGTGTCCTGTAGGTTTTGTGCGCGGTCTGCCGCCATTGTTTTTTTCTCGCTTTGAGTTTCTTTTTATTGCACCGGAAGCGACCCTGTTTTCAAAATTGGGCCTTCCTCCGGTTGCCGCTCCTCGTGAGATCCCCCTCGGAGGAACGGCTGGTGGATTAGAGGACAGGTGGACATTTTAGGCAAGCCGCTTCGCGCGGCACGACGCGGCCTATTTCTCCGAAAAACTACGGAAATAGATGATTTTTCCCAGATATCGGCCGTGGCGTCGAGCTTAGCCGACCCCGAGCGCCTTCAACTTCCGGTGTAGCGCCGACCGTTCCATGCCAACAAACTCGGCCGTGCGAGAAATATTTCCTGAGAAACGGCTGATCTGGGCAATCAAATAGTCGCGCTCGAACACTTCACGCGCCTCGCGCAGCGGCAGGCCCATGATGTGCTCGCCATTGTTGCTGGTCGGCATCGCCGGTACCATCGAGCCAACGTCCTGGGGCAGCATGTCGGCGGTGATGATCACCTCCGGCCCGCCCGCGGCCAGAATCATGACTCGCTCAACGTTGTTGCGGAGCTGACGCACATTGCCCGGCCAGACATGTGATTGCAGCACCGCCATCGCGTCCTGGCCGATCTGCCGCTTCGGCAGGCCGCTGCCGGCCGAGATCTGCTCCATGAAATAGTCGATCAATTCAGGAATGTCCTCGCGCCGCTCCGACAGCGCGGGCACGCGAATCGGCACCACCGAGAGCCGGTGATAGAGGTCCTCGCGGAAATGGCCGGCCGCGATCTCCTCTTCGAGGTTGCGCGCGGTCGAGGAGATGATGCGGACGTCGACCTGCACCTTGGCGGTGCCGCCGACGCGCTGGAACGACTGCTCGACCAGCACGCGCAGAATCTTGTTCTGGGTCTCGCGCGGCATGTCCGCGATCTCGTCGATGAACAGCGTGCCGCCATGGGCCTCTTCCAGCGCACCGGGCTTGCGCGGATGCTCGCCGTTGGACTGCTCGACGCCGAACAGCTCGTGCTCCATGCGCTCCGGCGTGATCGCCGCGGCGTTGATGACCACGAAGGGGCCGTCGGCGCGGCCCGAGGCCATATGCAGCGTGCGCGCGGTCAATTCCTTGCCGGCGCCGGCGGGGCCGACGATCAGGATGCGGCTGTTGGCCTTGGCGGCGCGCTCGATGGTCTGGCGCAGCTGGTTCATGCTCGGCGAGCGGCCGACCAGCGAGCTTGCGCTCGGCGCGAGCTGCTTCAGCTCCTTGACCTCGCGCTTGAGGCGCGAGTTTTCCAGCGCCCTGGTGGCGACCAGAATGAGACGGTCGGCCTTGAAAGGCTTCTCGATGAAATCATAGGCGCCGCGCTTGATTGCGGCGACGGCGGTCTCGATGTTGCCGTGACCGGAGATCATCACCACTGGCAGATCGGCATTGTCCTTCTTGACCTGCTCCAGGAGCTGCAGGCCGTCGAGCTTGGAGCCCTGCAGCCAGATGTCGAGGAACACCAGATGCGGCCGCCGGTTGGCGATCTCGGCCAGTGCCGAGTCGCTGTCGCGCGCGGTCCGCGTGACAAAACCCTCGTCTTCGAGGATGCCCGCAACGAGATCCCGAATATCGGCCTCATCATCGACAATCAGAATTTCACTTGCCATGGGTCGCGCCTGTCTTCTCAGCTGCCTGTTGAGGCTTCGATTTTCGTTGAATCATTGGTCTTTTCAGCCGGGTCTTTGGTTTCGGCCGCTGGCTCTTTTGTTGCCTGCGCCGTAGCAGAGTCCTTGGCGGAATTTGGGGCCGTTTCCCTGATTTCGGGCGTGGTTGCGCCCTTGGCGGTGTCCGTCACCGCGGCTCCGGGCTCGGCACCTTCGGCCTTCTTGGCTTGTCCGGAGATCGCAAAGCGCATGCGCATCCAGGCGCCGCGCTGGCCTTCGCGGAAGTCGGAGGCGTCCTTCAGCTCGATGCGGCCGCCATGGTCTTCCAGCACGCGGCCGACGATGGCAAGGCCAAGGCCGGTGCCCTTGGCCCGCGTCGTCACATAGGGCTCGAGCAGCCGCGAGCGCGCAACCTTGGGCAGGCCGATGCCGTTGTCGATGATGTCGATCAAGACGTCGTCGCCCTCGCGCGACACCACGACGTCGATGCGGCCTTTGCCAAGCTCTTCCGTCGGGACCTGCTCGATCGCCTCGGTGGCGTTTTTGATGATGTTGGTGACCGCCTGCGAGATCAGCCGGCGGTCGAACTGGGCGCGCAGCGGATCTTCCTTGAACTCGGCCTCGATATCGAGCTCGGGATGGGCGACCTTCATCAGGAACACGGCCTGCCGCACGGTGTCGGCGACATCCTCGCCTTCCATCACGGGTTTTGGCATCCGCGCAAAGCGCGAGAATTCGTCGACCATGCGCCTGATGTCGTCGACCTGGCGCACGATGGTGTCGGTGCATTGGTCGAAGATCTGCTTGTCCTTGGCCTCGGTGATATCCTTGCCGAACTTGCGGCGGATGCGCTCGGCCGAGAGCTGGATCGGCGTCAGCGGGTTCTTGATCTCGTGGGCGATGCGGCGGGCGACATCGCCCCAGGCCGAGGTGCGCTGCGCCGAGACCAGCTCGGTGATGTCGTCGAGCGTGATGATGTAGCTGTCGTGCGGCTGGTTCTTCTCGGCGCTGACTCGGACCGAAAGATTGCGCTCGGTGCCGTCGCGCGTGATCGTGATCTGGCCCTGCACCAGGCGCTGGGTGCCTTCCCGCGACGCCTTCATCATCTCGTCGAGCTCGGGCAGCACGTCGGAGAGCGGATGGCCGAGCGTCTCGGCCTCGGAATGCCCGATCAGCTTCTCGGCGGAGCGGTTGAGGATGCCGACGCTGCCCGAGGTGTCGACGCCGATGATGCCGGCGCTGGCCGAGGACAGCACCGCCTCGATGAAGCGGCGGCGGCTGTCGATCAGGTCGCTGGCATTGACGAGCTCGTCGCGCTGGCTGCGCAATTCCTGCGTCATCTTGTTGAAGGTCTCGCCGAGTTGCGCGAGGTCACCTTCGGACTGATGCACGGGTACCTTCACATGAAGGTCGCCGGTCGACACGGTGTGGGCCGCATTCATCAGCCGCCGGATCGGTGCCACCAGCGAGTTGGCGAAGTTGAGGCCGATCAGCACGGAAGCCATCAGGATGGTCAGCGCGATCACCGCGAACATCAGCGCGAACGCGACCTGGATGCCGAGCCGGCGCGACTCGATCTGGGCGTATTCGGCGACGCTGATCTCCGTCTGGTTGACCTGACTGACCACGTTCGGGTCGAGCGGACGGGCGACATACAGGAACGTATCGTTGAAGGCGCGCAGGCGGATCACGGCAGCCACGGAGCTTGCGTCCGGAAGGATCGCGATTTCCGGCTCGGTCTCTTTGACGTTGCTGAGGAATTCCGGCGCGGGCGGCGAATAGGTCAGCCGCATGCCGGTGTCGGCGGATTCCAGGATGTTGGTGCTCTTGTCGATGATCATCGCGCCCGGCAAGTTGCGGGACGCGGCGCTGGCCGTCAGAATTTCGCGGAACGACCGCCGATCCTGATCATAGAGCGGCCGCGCGTGAGCTATGTCGTTCGCCATTCCAAGAATGTCGCCCTGGATCAGCTGGGCATGGTCGTTCATGTAAGCCCGCGCGATCGTCAGCGAGTTCTGGATCACTTCCTTGGTGGGTCCCGAGAACAGCCGATCGAGACCGCGCTCGATGGTGACGTTGGCGACGACGGCGACCAGCACCGCCGGCAGCACGGCAACGATCGAGAACAGGCTGACGATCTGGACATGAAGGCGCGCCGCCGCCCTTCCCCGCCGCCGGGCCAGGATCAGCTGCCAGAGCTCTCGGACAATGATGCCGACCAGCAGCAAAATCGTGCCGGCATTGATCAGGTAGAACGAGCGCACCACTTCCGGCGTCGGCTCGATCTTGGCCAGACCGGTCAGGACCAGGAAAGTCAGGAGCGCCGAGAGTAGCGCCAGGGCCACCGCAAATGGTGCCAGCCAGCGGCGCGCGGACCAGCGCCGGGGCTCTTCGGCTGGGGCCGTGTCAAAGGATGCGGCCGAGGTGTCTGCGCTGGTCATTCCGGCAATGGTGCTGAAAACGTGGGTCCGCGTTGGGCGGAGACTGATGTATTCCTACCACATTGTTGCTGAGACGCGACAGTGTCAAATAGCCACGCGATCTCAGCAGTTTACCGAATTCAACTTCTTCTTTTGGCCACGATTTCCCAAAACGGGAGGTCGGGATTCGAGAGCTTCTCTCTGTGGGTGCCCTCGCCGGCAGCTGCGCTGGAACCGGCTCCGTCCGCAGTCCGCCGCGGGCCGCGGGACCGGCGGCCAGCGCAGGTCAATACCCCGGAGGACATCCCCCGCGCTGCCAGCTCAATCCTGCTTGGGCCGATCGAGGCGTTTTCGCTGAGCCCTCATGCGCCTGATCTCCTCATTCAGCTCGTCGGTCTTTGCCTCGAGCCGCTGATCCCTGGATATCCGCTGCTCGGCGCCGCGCAGCTTCTCGATCGTCTTTTCGACCGAGAGCTTGTTGATTTCTGCCATGCGTCACTCCCTTGGTTATGCGGCAAGTCCGCCGAAGCAGGCACCGAAATAGCCGGCATAAAGCGCCGGCATTTCCAGGTTCATCGAATGCCCGATGCGGGGCACGACCACGAGGCGGCAGTCCGGCATCGCTTCTGCCATCGTGCGTAAGTCGGCCGGCGGGATCCAGCCGTCCCATTCGCCCCACAGCACCAGATGGGGATGCCGCAGCTCCTGCATACGGCGCTCGAGCTCACGGCTTTCTTTCTCCCGCGTCAGATTGATCGGCGTCCCGATCCAGATGCCTTCCGAGACGTCAAAGGTCTGGTCGATGATGCGGTCGAACAAGGTCTGGATGTCGCCCAGGCCCTCGCGGAAGCGAGGCACGGCGTTCGGCGCCAGGCTGTCGGGCACGAACAGCGAGGAAGCCGCGGTCGCCATGATCCTCCGCGTCAATTCCTTGCTCGCCATCATCGCCCGAAACAGGCCGATCTGATCGGCATTGAAGACCATGCCGAGCGGCGTCACCGGATCGAGCGCGAACACGCGGCCAAAGCGCTGCGGCTGGGCCAGCAGCATGCGCGCCGCAATGATGCCGCCGGTCGAATGCGTGGCAAGATGGCAATAGCCAATGCCCAGCGTATCGAGCGCGGCGAGCATGTCGTCGGCATGCTGCTGCATGGAGTAATTGGAATAATCCGCCGTGGCCTTGGGACGGTCGCTGTCGCCGCAGCCGCGCCAGTCGATGCCGATGACGCGAAGACCGGATGGAAACAGCGGTGCGGCGAGCTCGATCCAGTCCTTGCTGGCGAGATTGCCGTGGATGAAGACGACGGTGACGTCGCCCTGCCCCCACTCCCGCCAGCCAAGCTGGACTTCACCCGCCTGCACCCGCGGCATCAGATCATCCTATTTGTTCAACCCTGCCGTCGGAGCCGCGCCAGGCGGTGTCGGCGCCACGGGGATGGCCGAGGCGACGGCGCCCTTGATCATGCGGTCGGTGCCAAGTGGCGATGACGTATCCACTCGTCCCCTGGTCACGAAGTCGACGACATCGGCCGAATACTCCACCGGATTGTCGGTGTGGATGAAGTGTCCGGTTTCCGGGTAGATCTTGAGGATCGGCCGGTTTCCGACATTGGTCATGCGCGTCATGAAGGGCGTGATGACGTCGCGTCCGAGATCGGTCAGCCCGTTGAAAGCGGGCGTCGGGATGAACGGCTCCTTGTCGCCGAACGCCAGGAAAATCGGCGCCTTGATCAGCGTGACCCGCTCGTAAAGATTCTTCGGATCATCCTGCTGGAGCTCTGATCCGATCGTGTAGATGTCGAAGATGAAGACGTTGCACCATTGCTCGAGCTCTTTCGGATTGCCCTTGGTGAGCCCGACGCGCTGTTCGGTATGGAAGCGGGCATATTCGCTGTCGCTGAAGAAGTAGCCGCTCTTCGCCGCCGACACCACGCCGGTGTCAGGATCACGCTTTTTGAAGTAGAAGAAGTCGCGAATGCCCTGCTCGTCACGGGCCTTCTCCGCGGCCAGAATGCCGGTCTGGTCCCAGATCTGCTTCCACTTGTCGAAGTCGCGGCCGAGGCCCGGCTGGAACAAAGGTGCCTTCTTGTCCTTCGCGATGGTGATGTCGCGCGGATATTCCTCGAGACCCGACGGCGCTTCGAGCGCCAGGCCCTGCACCGCGTCCGGCCAGGTCAGCGCATAGCCCACGACGAACTGGCCCCCGAGCGAGTGGCCGAGATAATAGGCCTTCTTGACGCCGAGCTGGTTGACGACCAGATCGTAGATGGTCTCGCGCATGTCCTGCATGGTGCGCGCCGGGCTCTTGTCGAGATTGCCCGGCCCTGACATGCCGTAGCCCGGCAAATCAGGCACGATCACGCGCAGGCCGCTCCGCAGCGCATATTGCATGATGTTGCCGTAGTGCCCGCCGAAGGCGCCCTTGCCATGGATGATGACGAGGACCTTCGGGTCCTTGTCGGTGCCGGCATACTCATCCATGTAGCCGATCTGCCAGGTATTGCCGGTCTTATCCTTGGCGTTGGCGTATTTCACCGGATAGGGATAGGTGACGAAGTCCTTCCAGAAGGATTTGCCCGGATCGATCTTCTCGGCGACTCCAGGAACTCGATAATTCTTGTCGACGAACAGCTGAGCACGATCGAGCGCCGCCACGTCGTCCATGAAAGCGACGAATTTCGGATCGTTCTTGCGCTGGTTGATGATCGGAAATACGCCGTAATGGGCGACCGGACTTTCCTGCGCGATCAGGTCCGCCCCCGGCACGCGATCGACCGCCTTCTGTGCCAGCTTGAAATTGAGCCAGAGGTCGTTGGTGATGTGCATCACCAGCGTGCGCGCCTGGATACGGCCTAGATACGGATTGATGTTGTGGGTCTCGCCGACCCGGTTGCGCAAGACGAGATCGACGGCGTCATAGAGCTTGGCACGATTGGTGACGTTCAGGCCCGCCTTCTCGTTCGGCGGATCCCAGTAGAAGATTTCAGGCTGGACGGCCTTCCAGTTCTGCGTCGTGCGATAGGCAAAATCGTAACCCGTCATGCCCAGGATCGACCAGCCGAACGCGACGCCCGGCACCGGATGTTTCTCCTTGGGCAGGTTGTAATAGTCGCCCTTGGTCGCCTGCCAGACCGGATCGCCCTGGATCGCGGCTGTCATCATCTGGAAGGTCCAGTTGCCGACGGGGTCGTCGCCATCGGACTGCGTTGTCCCGCCGATCGGCATCAGCGCACTGACATATTCCGGATGCATCACGCCCCAGACATAGGTCTGCGTACCGCCCATGGAGACGCCGGTCACGAGCGCAACGCGCGCGACCTTCAGCTCGTCGCGGAGCAGGCGATAGTTTGCCTGCACCATGTCGTAGTAGCTGTATTGCGGAAACTTGATGCCGAGACCCTCGGACGGCTTGCTGGCGCCCCAGGTGCCGAGCGGATCGACCATGATGACGTAATAGCGATCGGTGTCGATCGGCCGGCCTGGTCCGATGATCGGGACGCCGCCCGAGAGTGGCGCCCCTTTGACCCACTGCTCATACATGTCGGTGGAGTCGCCGGAATAGTAGGAATTGACGACGACGGCATTGGTAATTTCGCCCTGCGCATTGCGCCGCGCGTTGCCGATCGCGATGTAGCTGGTGTGCAGCTTGCCCGCACCGAGCGATTCCAGCGTGACGCCGCCCTCGCCGCCGAACTCAAATTTCGAAGGGTCGGACAGATCATACTTGCCGCCAATCTTGAAGTTGGCGATCTCGTAGGTCTTCTTCAACCCATCATGTTGCACTTGCGACGAACGCCGCGTGAAAGGTTGTGCAACTGCGAGCGACGTGCCGACGAGCAGGACGACGAGGCCGACGACGCTGCGTCTTACGTATCCATTCCCGATCATGATGGCGCACTCCTCCCTTGCATTTTGATGGGACGCTAGACAGCTAGATCGGGCGAGCTTTGATCTAACTCAATGGAATGCGGCCCGCCGGATGAAGGATCGCGCAGTCGAAAACTGCTGGCGAACGCAATGCCCTTCCTCAGTCATGGCTCGTACCGGATCCGCTATGAGCTGGACGGACCGGCAGACGCCCCCACCTATGTGCTGGTAAATGGGTTGACGCAATATGCCGAGCTGTGGGCGGCCTATCGTGATGCGCTGCTGGCCCGGCACTTTCGCGTCGCCACATTCGACCTGCTTGGCCAGGGCGTCTCGGACAAGCCGGCGCTGTTCATCAATCAGGACGATCATGTCGCCGTGCTCCACCGACTGATCAGCACGCTCGGCGACGGACCCGTGTTCCTCAGCGGTATCAGCTTCGGCGGTCTGATTGCGCTGCGCTATGCCATCGAACACGGCGAGCGTCTGTCCGGGCTGGTGCCGATGAGCTGTTTTGCCGAGCTGTCGCCGCAGCTGCTCTTGATCGGCAACGCGCTGCGTACCGGTCTCGTCCTCGGCGGCACCAGCTACCTGCAGGACCTGCTGCTGCCAATGAACCTGTCTGACCGGTGGCTGAAGCCGCTGCTGGACAAGCTCGACGGCGTCAAGCGGCAGGGTTGGCTCGTCAACGACGTCTATGCCCTGCAAAACCTGATGGAGTCCTTTCTGGACTTCCATCCGATCACCTCGCAGCTCTCGTCCATCGCCGTCCCGACCATGATCCTGAATGGCGAATTCGACTTCCTGACTCCCCGCTCCCTGCACGAGACGCTTCGCGTCGAAATTCCCGACAGTGCACTGGTGATCATTCCGGAGGCCTATCACGCCTTCACCCTCGAGAAGGGAGCGCTCACCGCAGACCTGCTCGCGCGTTTTGCGGAGGACGTGCTGGCCGGGCGCTGGCATGGCAACAAGGCCGTCTTGGTCGCGCCCGGCGAGCCCGGCGGCGAGCTCTCGCCGTTTCCGGCCGGCTACGACCATCTGCGCGCGATTCCCGTGCAGAGGACCTCGCCATGAGCGGCTTCCTCGGACCGCTCGATGCTGAGGGTCGTGTGCCGCCGCAGCAGCAGACGCGCGTGGCTGCCTTCCTGATCTCGGCCCATGGCGCGCTCGCGCGGCAGTTTGCTCTGGCGCTGCCGCTACGGATCGAGGCTGCCTGGCAGACCGAATTGAACGCGCAGTTCTATCGCGAGTCCGAGATCGTCTCGTTGCTCCAGCGCGCGACCACTTGGGTGCCGGATATCGCCCTCGGCTACATGGCCGCTTCATGGGAGACGGCCTGGCTTCCTCCACCAATCGCATTGACTGGAGATCGCAGCCTTGCGCCATCAGTCAATCTCGCCACGCTGGCACACGCCGTTCACGCCGCCATCCGCCCGGCAGCGCTGCTGCCGACCGAGGCCAGCCCGGCCGATCCCTTTGTCCTGGCGTTGCGTCGCATCGAGTTCGAGAGCGGTCGCTTGCTCCAGGCGCAAATCCTGTTCCTGAAAGGGCCTGAGCTCTTGCCCTTCCGCGATGCCGTCAGCGCGGCGCTGGAGCAGCGGCACAATGAGGTGCGCAGGCTCTGGCGCGAGATGCTGGCAAGCATCGGCATCGACCCACGCGAATGATCGGAAGCCTTGACGCAGATCAACGATGGCAATCTGCCGTCCCGGAACATCAGTCCATCACCATGTCCGCTTCCGGCGATCGGAGTTCCATAGATGAAGGCCGTTTCCATCGAAGAAGCAGTTGCGATGATCCCTGCCGGTGCAAGCCTCATGGTCGGAGGATTCATGGGCGTTGGAACGCCGGAACGCCTGCTCGACGAGCTCGTGCGGCAGAAGAAGACCGGGCTGACCCTGATTTGCAATGATGCAGCCACCCCGGGAAAGGGTGTCGGCAAGCTGTTCGATGCGGCGCTGGTCGCCCGCTTGACCGCCACCCATATCGGCCTCAATCCCAAGGCGCAGCAACAGATGCTGGCGAACCAGATCGCCGTCGATCTCGTCCCGCAGGGTACCTTCGTCGAGCGCATTCGCGCAGGCGGATGCGGTCTCGGCGGGGTTCTGACCCCCACCGGGGTCGGCACGTTGGTTGCTGAAGGCAAGCGTGAGATCGAGGTCCACGGTAAGCCATTCCTGCTGGAGACCGCGCTGCGAGCGCAGTTCGCGCTGGTGCATGCATTCCTCGCCGACTATCTCGGCAACCTCGCCTACGCGTTGACGTCGCGCAATTTCAATCCCGTCATGGCGATGGCCGCCGACACGGTCATCGTCACCGCGGAGAACATCGTGCCGGTCGGCGTCATCGCACCCGATCACGTCGTGACCCCGGCACCGCTTGTCGACTACCTCATCACCAACGGGTGACACATGGACCCGCAGATCATCATCGCCCGGCGCGTCGCCAAGGAGCTGAGAAGCGGTAATCTCGTCAATCTCGGCATCGGAATCCCGACGCTGGTCGCAAACTATGTTCCATCCGATCTCAAAGTGTTCTTCCAATCCGAGAACGGATTGATCGGCACCGGCCCAATTCCGGAGCAAGGCATGGCGCACCCGACGCTCACGGATGCCGGCGGCCGTCCGATCAGTGCGCTGCCGGGCGCGGCCACCTTCGACAGCGCGATGTCGTTCGGGCTGATCCGCGGCGGCCATGTCGACGTGACCGTGCTCGGAGGCCTCCAGGTCGATAGCTCCGGCCATCTCGCCAACTGGATGATCCCGGGCAAGATGGTGCCCGGCATGGGCGGCGCGATGGATCTCGTGACGGGTGCCAAGCGCGTCATCGTCGCCATGCAGCATGCGGCCAAGGGCAAGTCCAAGATCGTCGCCAAATGCACGCTGCCGCTGACCTCGGCGCGGCCCGTGGATCTGGTCGTGACCGACATGGCCGTGATCGGCTTTCCCGACGGCAAGGCCACTCTGCTGGAAACCGCTCCCGGCGTCACCGTCGGTGAGGTCCTGGCGGTGACCGAAGCCGAGCTCGCGATCCCTGAAACCGTGCCGGAAATGAAGATCTGACGAGGCGAGGCCATGCGAATATTCAGCGATTTCGACGACATCAAATCCGCCGTCGGGACCGAGATCGGCGTCAGCGACTGGGTCGAGGTGTCGCAGGATCGCATCAACCAGTTCGCGGCGGCGACTTGCGACGAGCAGTGGATCCATGTCGATCAGGAGCGCGCGGCTAAGGAAATGCCCGGCGGCAAGACCATCGCCCACGGCC